>DATKPZ010000276.1:0-3057 GCA_035523815.1 Alphaproteobacteria bacterium | reverse complement strand
AACGCGCACGTGACGGCGGCCAAACGTGCCGTGTTCGGCGCCTGCGGCATCGACGCGCTCGCCGGGCCGTCGGAAATCGCCATCGTCGCCTCGAGCGATGCCAGTGCCGAGTTGGTTGCCGCCGACATGCTCGCGCAAGCCGAGCACGATCCGGACGCTCGCGCGCTGTTGATCACCGACGACCGAACCTTTGCCCATGCGGTCGGAACGCGCATCGAAGCGCAGCTCGCGCGGCTCGAAACCGCAGCCACCGCGCGCGCTTCGCTCGAACGTCAAGGCGGATTCGTCGTGCTCGAGCTCGAGGACGCGCCCGCGTTCTGCGATCGCCTCGCGCCCGAACACCTCTCGATGCAAGGCCGGCGAGCCCAACGGCTCGCCTCGCGCTGCACCGCGTATGGCACGCTCTTCATCGGTGAGGGCGCAGCCGAAGTTTTCGGCGATTACGGGAGCGGACCGAATCACGTCTTACCGACGGGCGGCACGGCACGCTTCTCGTCGGGCCTGTCCGTCATGAACTTTCTCACGCTGCGCACCTACGAACGATCGCTCGGAAATGCAGATCGCCGCATCGCGAACGATGCGGCGATTCTAGCGCAAGCGGAGGGCCTTGCGGCTCACCGCGCGGCGGCTTTAGCGCGGACGTCCTGACGGATGGGGCTGCGGGTGCCCCTGCGGATGTCCTTGCGGATGCGCCGGTGCAGCGTGCACGGGAGCAGCGTGCACCGGTGCAGCGTGCGCAGGCGCTGCATGCGGCGCCGGATTGTAGGCATGCTCGACCGGGGCGGCGTGATGCACCGGAGCCGGAGCCGCGTGGTGTTCGACCGGGGCGGCGTGATGCACCGGAGCCGGAGCCGCGTGGTGCTCGACCGGCGCGGCGTGATGCACCGGAGCCGGCGCTGCATGGTGTTCGACCGGCGCCGCGTGATGGACCGGAGCCGGAGCCGCGTGGTGTTCAGCCGGCGCTGCGTGCTGCGGAGCCGCGTGAGCCGCCGGCGCGGCATGATGCGCAGCTACCGGCGCGGCATGATAGGCCGGAGGCGCGTGATGCGCGCTGTAGGGGCGTTGCGCGACGGCGATGCTGCTGCTCGGACGTCCGTGATTTGCCGAGTAGCGGAACGCCGGATCGTTTCGAGCGTACGTCGCGTGCTGCGTTTGCTGCGCGGTCATCGCGTAGCGGCGCTCCGCGTAGGCTCGATGCTGCGCAGCCGTCGGACGCGCCGAAACCCCATGCGGGCCGCCGTTGTAGCTGACGCGATTGGACCAGCTGTGGTATGCGGCGCGATTGTAGTAGACGTTGTTGTGCACGACCGTCACATTGACGCGCGTGACTGCAGTATTATAGCGGAAGTTATTGCCGTACCACGCGCCGCCTGTGTAGCCGTTGCCGTAGTACCCGTAGCCGTAGTTGATGCCCCCGTAGAAGCCGACCGACGGACCCCAGTATCCGGGATCCCAAGCGTACGTGCTGCCGGTAAAGGCCCAGTAGCCCGGCGTCCAATACAATCCGACCGCGGGTGCCTGCACCCACGTTCCCGGAACCCAGTAGTAGCCGTAGGGCCCCCAAGCCCAATATCCGGGCTGCCAGATCCAGTTCGGCCCCGGTGCGACCGGCTGCACGTATTCGGGGATCGGGGGCGGCCCAAAGGCGACCGAAATGCCGAACGACACGTCGGCGCTTGCCGTCGCCGGAGTCATCCCCACGAACAGCATGCAGGCGACCGCCAGCGTGCCGATGATGTGTGTGATGCGAGTCATGTGTTTGTGTCCTCTCGATGGAGCCCTAGCTCTATACCCGTTAACGAGCCGGGCACCCAAGGTGGTCCCAAACTCATCCGACTCTCATCTACCCCACTCGCCCTTGATAGAAGCAGCTCGCACACATCGGACGATATTCCACGTCTCCTTCGATCGCGACCTGATCGCCGGTAAACAAGCGTTCTCCGCCCAGAAAGCGCGGGTTCATCGTGGCCTTACGGCCGCACGCGCAGACGTTCTTCAACTCCTCGAGGCTGTCGGCGAGCGTAAGCAAGTAGGCGGATCCCGGAAAGGGCTCGCCGAGAAAGTCGCTGCGAATCCCGTAGCAGATAACGGGAATGCCGAGCAGGTGCGCGCCGCGATGCAGTTGGCGCACCTGCTCGGGCGTGAGGAACTGCGCTTCGTCCACGAGCACGCATGCGACCTCGCGCATCTGCGCCATGGCGGCGAAGAAATCGAAAGAGGGGTCGAAGGTGATCGCCGCGCGCTTCGGACCGATGCGCGAGGTGATCGCGCCTTCGCCGAACCGGTGATCGATCGCTGAAGTGAAAAGCGCAACCGTGCGGCCGTTCTCTTGATAGTTGTGAGCAACCTGAATCAACGCGGTCGATTTGCCCGCGTTCATCGCCGAATAGCGAAAGTACAGCTTTGCCACGACCCGCCGCTACGAGCGTAGCGCCGCGAACGCCTCGAGCGCGCGATCCATCTCGCCCGTGGTCAGGGCCGCCGAGAGCTGGGTGCGGATACGGGCCGTTCCCTCGGGCACGACCGGGAAGCCGAATCCCGTCACGAAGACGCCGCGCTCGAGCAGTTTATCGCTCATCGCAATCGCCGTCGCTGTCTCACCGACGATGATCGGCACGATCGCGCTTGGACCGTCGAGCGGTTTGAAGCCCAGGCGCACGAGGCCTTCGCGAAAATAGGCGACGTTCTCTCGCAAGCGCTCGACCAGCTCGGGATGCGCATCGAGATAGTCGATCGCCGCGAGAGAACTGCAGGCGACCGTTGCCGGTAGGGCGTTCGAAAACAGCTGCGGGCGCGAACGCTGAACCAACATATCGACCAGCGCACTGCTACCCGCGACAAAACCGCCCGCCGCGCCCCCGAGCGCTTTACCGAGCGTTCCCGTGATGATGTCTACCTCGCCGGTCAAGCCGAAATGTTCGATCGTCCCACGTCCCGTTTTGCCCATGACGCCGGTGCCGTGCGAATCGTCAACCACGCTGACCGCGCCGTATTTTTTGCACAGCGCGACGATCTCAGGCAACTTCGCGAGCGACCCCTCCATCGAGAACACGCCGT
>DATKPZ010000275.1:0-2705 GCA_035523815.1 Alphaproteobacteria bacterium | reverse complement strand
ATGACGATTCCCCTTGCGCTTACCGCGTGCGCGTGCGCGTTCTTTGCGTGGAGATTTCGCGCGCATCTCTCAGCTGCGTCGCGCACGATTGCCGCGGCAACGCTCGCCGCCGTGATCGTCGGCGCGCCGGCGCCGACGTATCGCGCGACGGAAACGACCCTCGCCGGCGGTTTTGCAGGCGAACGGATCGACTTCACCGGCGTCGCCGCCGCGGACCACGGCAGATCGGCGCTGGTTCGTTACGCCATCACCTGTTGCCGCGCCGATGCGGCGCCCGTTGCACTGATGCTAGACCGCAATCTCGCAGGAATGAACGGGCGCTGGATGCACGCGAGCGGGACGCTCGAATCGCACGACGATGCGCTGCGCCTACACGTAGTACGGCTAACACCGGTCACGCCGCCCACCGATCCGTTCGTCTACCTGTGAAATCGTCCCACGGGATTCGCGTGCGCGAGATGCGAAGGCCGGCACGATGCACGCCGCCCTCGCTCTGATTTTTAGCGCAGCGCTCAAGACGAAAATCGATACGGACGTCCAGTCCGCGCTGCAGAACGCCGGCGCCCCCGGCGCGACGATTGCAATCGTGGAGGATGGAGCGGTCGTCTACGCTCGCGGGTTCGGGGACCGGGACGTCACCGGGTCATTGCCCGCCGATGTCGCAACGCACTACGAGATCGGCTCGATCACCAAGCAATTCACGGCCGCGGCAATTCTCCAATTGAAGGAAGCCGGCAAGATCGATCTGGACGCGCCGCTCGCACGGTATCTTCCGAACGCGCCCCACGCGAGGTCGATCACGATTCGCGAACTCCTCACGCACACGAGCGGATTGCCGGACTACATCGACGGACCCGACGTCGAAGCGCTGGCCAGCTCACCCGCGACCTACGATCAGTTGATCGCGCGGGTGTCCGATAAGCCGCTGCAATTCAAACCGGGTACCGGCTGGGCCTATTCGAGTACGAATTACTTGCTCTTGGGGCGCGTCGTGGAAGTTGTCTCCGCAGAGAGCTGGGAGAGCTACGTGCGCGCGCATCTTTTCGCCGCTGCAGGCCTCACCGAAACGGCCACGATCGCGCAAGAACCGCAGCTGCCCGACATGGCGCGCGGCTACGCCGGCGACAACGGCAAGCCCGTCGCCTCGGCACCACTTGCGGAATCGTGGGCCGGCCCCGCCGGCGGCATCGTTTCAACGGTCGGCGATTTGGCAAAATGGGGCAGCGCGCTGGCCTCGGGGCGAATCATTTCGGCCGCCGACTACCAACTCATGATCACGCCCGCGCAACTCCCGGGCGGAACCGATACCGAATACGGATTCGGCATGGACGTCGACACGTTCGCGGGCCAGCCGCGCATCTGGCACAACGGCAACACGTTCGGGTTCGATGCGAGCGATCAGCTCTTTCCCGATCGCCACGTGCGCATCGTGGTGCTGACGAATTCCGAGCACGGTAACAGCGACCTCATCGCGGCCAGCATCTACGACGATCTCTTCCCCACGTACTCCGCGTCAGGCACGACCGCGGATGCGCTGTATCTGCAAGCGATCAAAGCGATGAGCGGGCTGCGACAGCCGCCGTTTCTCACCTACCGGTTCGAGGGAACCGGTGATGGGCTGAGCATCGGCCTGGTCGTGCGAGACGGCAACCTTTGGCTCAACATGCACGGCGGTTCCGAGAGGTCACGGTGGCAGATCGAGCACCGGACCTTCGACTACACCAGCTCCGTCGTCAACGCCGCCGACGGAAAGACGTATCTGACGCATCGCTCATTCTTCGACCCCACCTGGTACGGCGCGTATCGTGCGCTCCACGAAGGCATGCTCAACTCGCAAGACCCCGCGCCACCGCGCGTCGCGTCGCCGGCACCTGCAGCATCGCCCGATCTCGCGTTGAAAACGATCGCCATCACCTCGGTCATGGGAACGAACGTTTATAGCGTCACCGACCGGGGGCCGGCCGCGTGTCCGAACGGCGCGCCCGGTCGCGCGCTCAAACTCGATTCGCGCGATCACGATTGGCATCATCAGCTCGACGGCGTTATCGTCGACGATGCGTCGCACCGCTTCTGCATGATGCGCTTCGGCATCAGCGAAGCGCTCGGCTTCCACGGCATCGTCGAGGAAGACTACGCGGACGTCAACGGCTACTGGATCGAAACCGGTGGCCTGATCGACGGGACGATGCGAGCATTCGGCATCGCGACGCACCACGGCATTTGGCGTTTCACGTTCGACGACATCGCCTTTCCGGCAATGCTCTCGCTATGAGAGAACGGCCGCCTTTCGCGGTTCGAGCACCTCGACGGGGATGCCGTTGGGATCTTCGATGAACGCGATCGCGCGGGTGCCGCTCGGCGACTTGTAGACGTCTTTGAGAATCTTCACGCCGCGCTCGCGCAATCCGGCGATGTACGGTTCGAGCTCGCCGTCGGCTTCGATCGCCAAGTGCTCATAGCGATTGCCGATCGCGTACGGCGGATGCTCTTCCAAATCGTAGACGAGCTCGATGTATGCGCTCCAATCCGAGCCGACGAACGCCATATCCGCGTTGCCGGGATAGTGGAACGGACCGTCGAGCAATTTCAGTCCGAGCTTCTTGGTGTAGAAGTCGATCGACTCGTCCATGTTGTTGACGAAGATCGAGGTGTGAAGAAAGCGCGGCATGTCATGTGTCCTTTCCACCGGGACTTTCGGCCTAGCA
>DATKPZ010000274.1:0-6786 GCA_035523815.1 Alphaproteobacteria bacterium | reverse complement strand
GACGTCGTCATGGCCTGCGCGGGCGATGTGCCGACCCTCGAAACGATGGCCGCCGTCGACTTTCTGCGAACGCACGTGCCCGAGCTGCGCATCCGCGTGGTCAACGTCGTGGATCTGATGTCGCTCGAGTCACACGATCGGCATCCGCATGGCCTGAGCGACGCGATGTTCAGCTCGCTCTTCAGCCTAAACGCGCCGGTGATCTTCGCCTTCCACGGGTATCCGGCGCTGGTTCACCGCTTGACCTACAACCGCCCCAATCACGAGAACTTTCACGTACACGGCTATCGTGAGGAGGGCACGACCACGACTCCGTTCGACATGACCGTGCGCAACGAGCTGGATCGCTTTCATCTGGCCTGCGATGCGATCGAGCGCGTGCCGCGACTAGGCGACCGCGCCGCGCATGTCCTGCAACTGATTCGCAACAAACTGATCGAGCATCGCGCCTACGTCGATCTCAATGGCGAGGATCTCCCCGAGATTCGGGACTGGAGTTGGTCAGGCGCAACGTGTGCCGCGCTATCATGAGGTTTTCGTCGGTCGGAATCACCAACGTCCGGACGTCGCCGAGATACGCGAGCGACGCCACGACGCGGTCGCGGATCGGCGCCGCGTTTTCACCGATGCCGCCCGTGAACACCAACGTATCGAGCCCGCCGAGCACCGCGACCATCGCGCCGAGCTGTTTGACGAGCTGGTAGACGAACAAATCGACCGCTTCGCGGGCGGAGTCCTGCGTGCTAGCGCGGTCGAGCAACGACTTCATGTCCGCGGTCGAACCCGATACGCCGAGTAACCCGCTGTGGTAATAGAGCAGATCCGTCAGACGCTCGAGGTCGAAGTTATCCGTGCGGAGCAAGCGCAGCACGATGCCCGGATCGAGATCGCCCGGGCGCGTGCCCATCATCAATCCCCCAAGCGCGGTAAACCCCATCGTCGTGTCGACCGGAACGCGGTCGCGCAGCGCACATAGGCTTGCACCCGAACCCAGATGCGCGATCACGGTACGCCCCGCGTCCGCGGGCACGTGCGATGCGACGTATTCATAGGAGAGCCCATGGAATCCGTAACGTTGCAGCAGCGGATCGAGATCGGGAGGCAACGGGAGACGGTGCGCGATTGCCGGCGAGCGCCGATGAAATGCGGTATCGAAGCAAAGCACGTTGCGTGCGCGCGGCAAGGCGTGTCGCACCGCGTACACCAGATCGAGTTCTGCGCGCAGATGCAACGGCTCGACGGCCACGAGGGCTTCCAGATCGTCCATGACCGCGGAGCTCGCCAGAACGGGCGATTCATACCGCGGCCCCCCGAAGACGATCCGATGGCCCACCGCGTCGACACCGTCGCGCGCAACTCGGGCAAGAATCGGCGCGAGCATCTGTTCCGCGTCGCTTCCGGCGCGCACCGCGTCCGAATGGACGAGCTCTAGCTCCTGCGCGGCGTCGCCGGCGCGATAGACCGCGAACTTCAGCGACGACGAGCCGCCGTTGAGCGTGAGCACGTTCATGCGCGCCGACCCTGGTTCATTTTTTTCCCGAACTTTATGACAGTAGGCAATCTATTACCGGAACTTGGCTGCTTCCTGACCGAGCGGGGGCCGTACCGGTCGCCGCACGGGCCGAACAAATTTATTAGGGAGCCCAATGAATCACCCATCGGCATCACGCCATGCGCACGTGCGCGCCGTCGTCACGTTTTTCTTTGTCGCCCTGGCGTCGGCAGGGGTCGCTGCCGCGCACCTTCCCGGCAGAATTCGCATGCGTCCCCTGCCCTCTCCGGCGCTGCGCACGCCGGTGCTGCACACGCCTAGCCCGGTCGCGCGCCCGGCCCTGGCCGGGCCTCGCCTCTCCGCATTGGGGCGCGTCGTCCCGCTCTCGCGCCTTCCCCGTCTCCCGGCTCGCACCTCGTTCAATTCCCTGAGCCGGCACGGTGCGCGGCCGATGGATGCGAACGGCAACTACATCAACGTCACGACCGAGACCGGTTGCGGCACGACGCTCGGAAACGTCTATAACACCGGTTGCGAAATCGACACGCAATTCCAAACCGGACCCGCCTTCGCCACCGGCAACGACACCCTTGAAGACTTCTACGTACCCGCCAACTCGACCAGCGCGCTCGCCGATCAGGTCTGCACTAACGGAACCAATCCGTACACGCGAAACGCTCCGCAGGAGTGCACGACCTTGAGCACTGCCGGGGTCTGGGTCTTTGCCACGCTCGACGTTACGAAGAACACCTGGATTACCGTTGCGTATCTACCGGTCGGCGGCACCGTCTATCTCGATACGTACGCGGATCAGTTCGACACGAATGAGAGCTCGCAGTTTACCGCTGCGAGCGGCAACGACGTGTACATCAAAGCGACGGGCATCGACGCGACCGACCGGTACGAGGTCTACGTCGAATCGACGTCGGTCTCGCCCACGTGTGTGTTCTCGGCTCCTTCCGAATCGCCCGCGGCCCCGCTCGCGAATAGGCTCTGCGATCCCGCGAACGACGCCGGCAACCTTACCGCACCCGGCGGAACGCTCAACATCGCCTGGCCGCTTTCCGGCGCCGACACAACCGGAACGTATTCGATCGTGCTCTACGACATCACCCAAAACGAGCGCCTCGTACAGCGGCAAGTTGCCCTTATGGGCACCTCGGGCTCGGGGGCGATCACGCTCACGCCCGTAAGCGGCAATCCCTCGCCGAATCCGGCCCCGGTCGCGACGCCCGCAACGACGTTTGCCTTCGACACTACGGGCGAGAACTCGGATCGCGATTTTCAATTCGGCGCGACGGGACTGCCCAACAATACCGAGGTCGTGGCCACGATCAGCGATCCGACCGGCCAAGTCGTCAACAGTTGGCAGCTGCGCACGAGCGGAACCGGAACCATCAGCAAGCGTTTCACGTTCACCGCCACGCAAGAGCCTTCCAATTACAATTTGAACACGTATTCGGCGGCAATCCTGAATGAAAGCACGTCGAGTGTGGTTGCGACGCAGGCGTTCCACATCGACGGCTACCAGGTTGGGACCGCCTTCACCAGCCCGGCCGGAACCGCGCTCACGGTCACGAGCACCCCGGTCACCAGCGGGCTCGTGTTTACGAATACCGGCAACACTGCCTATGGAACGAACAACGGCGATCCGATACGCGGCCTCTATTTCGACGACGGAGCCCAGGGCATCACGATCACGCTCCTCGACGGCACGAGCTGCGGAGCGAATTGCCAGACCGAAACGCTGGTCGACACCAGCGGCGTGAGTTGGACCGTCACGAACTCGTGCACGGGAACCGGCAATCGCGTGGACTGTACGATTTACGCCTTCCCCATGACGACCGGCACGGCGCTTGCCATCGGCGCCTCTCTCACGCTGGCCGACCTGCAGTTCGTCGGTCCGGCCAGCAACAACAAATGCAACAACGGCTGCACCGCGACCACCTCGGTCTTGCCGCAAGACGGCTTGACCTGGTCGCAAGGCAACCTCACGATCGCGACCAACCCCGTCTATTTCAACAACGACAATAGTACGACGCAGGCCGCAACGGGGCATATCTATCTGTACGGCTATCGCGACGGCGGCGGCGCGTTGCACGCCGGCGAAGAGGCGCACGGCTACACCGTTCGCGCCTTGGCGGCGGGGAAGACTTCCGCTATCTATACGCAGACCTCCCCGACCAGCATCGCTTCCAACGCCAAAGACGTATACGCCGTCACGATCACCAACACGTCGAGCGGCGGGACGGGCTCGATCACCGAGTTCGGAGTTTTGATGCCGACGCAATTCTCGAACTCCGCCTACGCCGTGGATGCAAGCAGCCCGACGAACTGGGTCACACGCAACTGCCCGAACGGCTCGTCGGCGTCGGAGGTCTGCTTCCGGACGACCGGCGGAAACAACGGGATTCAGCCCTCCGGCGGCTCGCAGAGCGTCTACATCGACGTCAGCCCGCCGCCCACGGCATCGTTCGGATACACCGATGCGGCGATCGACATCTTGAATCCGAGTACGTTCGGCGTCACGCCCGACGGAACGTGGGAAGTGTACACCGGGACCAGCAATCCGCTCACGGTCGACAGCACTGCGCTCGCGGCCTACTCGCTCGATAGTTCGTTGATGCAGGCAACCGTCGACCCCACGGCAATTGGAACGAACACAACGCCGTCCGTCCAATTCACGTTCACCAACACCGCATCCACCGTTGACCCGTTCCCGGATTTGCTCGACACCGTCGTGCTCGTCGTCCCTTCGACCAACGCGCTGAGCGCGTTCACGGGCTTCCCGTCAGGCTGGTCGAAGCTGGGGAGCTATACCTCGGGTGCCGACACGTATTACTGGTTCGGGCTCTGCGCCAATCAATTCAACGCGGCGTACCAGCCGCCGAACAACGGCGTTCCGGCTTGCACCTCGGCCGAAGAGCAAGCCCACTCGCTGATCGCCGGAGCCTCGCTGAACTTCACCGCGACGATGGCCGCCGGAAGCGCCGCCGGTACGATCGGCATGACGATGTACGCGCACGGCGCCAACGGCGGCGGATGGTCGCAGGGGAAATCGTTCACGATAAACGTGTCAGCACTTGACGTGACCGCCGGTTTTTCAGCCGTCGGCCCGGTTGGAAGCCCGATGACCGTCACCGACGATAGCGAGCCTTCGGTCGGTGCCGATTCCAATACAACCTACGGCAATGCATTCGTCTACACGATTCACAACAGCAGCGCGACAGGCTCGGGCAACAACGTCACCCAAGTCACCATCACCGTTCCGGGTAAAGATACCGCGGACGTCAACGGCACCGATGCGAGCGGCGTGCCATGGACAATCACCGGATGGGGCACGAGCGGCACGGCGAGTTCCTCGGCAGCGCTCAGCGGTACGGGCTTCTCCGGATGCAGCGTCACCTCGTACACCAGCGCAACCACCGCGGGTGCCAACGGACAAATCGTCATCGGCGGCTCGAGTTGTTCGCTGGTGCCGGGCGGCGTCATGAACGTGACGTTCACCGCGAAGGCTCCCTATCGCGTCAACGACACGTTCCAATTTCCGGCTACCGCCAACAACGGTACGGCCCCGGTGAGCGAGACGTGGACCAGCGATACCAACGTCGACATCGCGCTCTCCGCAAGTATCAGCATCACCACCGACCCGTCCGCGGACGGCAGCGCCGGCACGAATCCGGTGCCGAGCTGCGCCGGGTGCACGTTCGGAACGAATTCGGTGCAGATCGGAAACGTGCCGAACGGCGCCAGTTTCGATGCCGTCGATACGGTGGCCGTGGAGGTGCGTACGAACGCCTCCACACCGGAGGGCTGGGATCTCTACATATCGACTGACGATAATCCGGCGAACACCGGGTCGCCGAGCAACGAGCTTCTCTCGGAGGTCGACAAAACCGCGTCGCTCTCGATGACCGGGTTGAATTACGACGCGACCTCGTACGCGATCGTGCCCATCACCGCACCCGGGCTGCTTTTGGTCGACAGCGCTTCCGGCACGAGCCCGAGGCGCAATCCATTTGGATTCGTCATGAACTACCAGATCAATATCCAAGGCGGCTCGACCGCTGCACAAAGCGCGGTCACCACCTACACCTTCATACCGAACTGAGACGCCAAGGCAGCGGCAGCCCTTCTCGAAACATTCTTTGCCGCGTGGCATACTGTTAGGATGGTCGAGCGAACCCTTCGGCGCGACACGTTCGCCCGATGCCCTTTCTCGGCGGCCGTTGATTGCGCCGAGCGCTTTCTCCGTGAGGCCTCCGCGCGCGGTCAGCTCGAGGAGTTGCTGGTGAAGAGCACGATTGACGTGCAGGTCGTCGAGGACTTCACCGATAGCGTACGCCGGCACGACGCGATCGAATTTCGCTGGCGACCGCGATCGAATCTCTTGCCTGCGGGCGAGGCGCTGTTGACGGTGCGCCCGCACGCACCGCAAGGCGCGCAATTGCAGTTTAGCATCGCGTATCGCCCTCCGCTCGGTGGGTTTGGCCGCGTCTTCGACGCATGCATCGGGCGGCATATCGCTTGGCTCACGGCGGGCCGCTTGTTGCATCGGCTGCGCGTCGAAATCGAACGCTGCGCAAGCAGCTAGCGCTGCATGAACGTGCGCTAGAGCCACCAGTGCGCGCCGAGCGCCATATTGAAGGTGGCGGCGTACGCGCAGTACATCAGCCAAATTCCCGTGACGAGGTGGAAGAAGCCGAGCGGCTTGGATGTCTTGAGCACGCCGAAACGCTCCAGCCCCTCGGCGATATAGACCAGCACCAGACCGAAGAAAATCAACGCCACCGGAACGTCGCCCGCGCCGGAAAACACCAACAGGCCGAGCAGCGAGATGAGTCCGAAGGCAATCGACATCTATGCTTCCGGCGCGCCGTTCCCACCGATCAGGCGGCGTCCGCCTAAGGCAAACCAGTGCACGCCGTACGCGGTGAACGCAAGGCCCGCCATATAGAGCGGCGCGCCTTTGAACACTTGAAACCACGTCAGCCCGACGAAGATATATGTGCCGGCCACGAGTTGCATGAAGCCGGGCATCCAGATGCCCCACAGCCCCATGCTCCGATCGACCTCCGGCGTCGACTGCGGCCAACCGAAAAGCTCTTGACCGCCGAAAATGAAGTACCCCGTAGCAAGTCCGAAAAAGCCGATAGCCAGCGGCACGTAGTCCGAAGGCTGAAGTGCAAACTGCGTCACGATGAATAGCTCCTCTCACAGGAGTCCTACCCACCTAAGCCTCAGCTGGAAACGTGCAAAACCGCGGCGCCGCGCAGTTCGTCGTGCTTGAGCAT
>DATKPZ010000273.1:0-3142 GCA_035523815.1 Alphaproteobacteria bacterium | reverse complement strand
TCGACGGTGAGCCGTTTCTGCGCGTCGGGGCTCGACGCGATCGCGTCGGCCGCGAAACGCGTGATCGTGGATAACGCCGACGTGGCCGTCGGCGGCGGGGTCGAGTCGATCTCGATGGTGCAGAACTATCTCAACACCGAGTTCTACACCGAGGAGTGGCTCCTGCGCCACACGCCCGACGTCTACATGCCGATGCTCTACACCGCCGACAACGTGGCGAAGAAGTACAACGTCTCACGCGAATCGCAGGACGAGTACGCGCTGCAAAGTCAGCAGCGCACGGCCGCGGGCCAAAAGGCCGGCCGGTTCGACAAAGAGATCGTGCCGCTTCCCAGCTGGAAGTACAACCAAGACAAAGATACCGGGAAGGTGAGCGAAGAGCACGTCAACCTCAAACAGGACGAAGGCAATCGCGCCGACACGACGCTCGAAGGACTCGCCTCGCTCAAGGGCGCCGTTCCCGGCATCAAAGACACGTCGATTACCGCCGGCAACTCATCGCAGCTCTCCGACGGCGCGGCCGCGGTCGTGATCATGGAGGCGGCGCTCGCGTCGAAGCGTGGTCTCGAACCGCTGGGCTTTTATCGCGGTTTCGCGGTCGCAGGCTGCGAGCCGGGAGAGATGGGCATCGGTCCGGTCTTCGCCGTGCCGAAACTGCTCAAGCAGCACGGCCTGAAGATCGACGACATCGGCCTCTGGGAGCTCAACGAGGCGTTTGCGGTGCAGACCGTCTACTGTCGCGACACGCTGGGCATTCCCAACGACCGCTTCAACGTCGACGGCGGGGCGATCTCGATCGGTCACCCGTACGGCATGAGCGGCGCGCGCATGACGATGCACGCGCTCATCGAAGGCAAACGCCGCGGCCTGAAATACGTCGTGGTGACGATGTGTATTGGCGGCGGCATGGGCGCCGCCGGTCTCTTCGAGGTCGCATAGGCCCAGGCTATCGCGCTAAAAAAGGCCCGGTGATAACACCGGGCCTTTTTATTTTTGCTACGCGAGTAGCTTTTAGTACACGGGCAACGCGAAGTCGAGCGTCATGTACAGTTTGTTGCGGTTCACCGTATTGGGGAGAACGAACGGATAGCCCGCCTGGTGTTGGTAGAGGTTTGAGTTCATCGCCGACAGGGTCACTAGCGGAGTGAACTTGTAGACGATGCCGTAGTCTGCTTCGTTGTAGAGAAACATGATCGGCTGGTTATCGAAGTAGTCCCAGTTGTTCAGGTACTGCGCGAAGACGCCGAATTGAGACGCCTTGCCGCCGATCGGCGTTGCGAAGTGGATGTTATAGAGACCGTGGAACTTGTTGCCTTCGCCGGGGACTTCGTACGGCGGCGTTTTGCACTGTGCAGCGGTCGCGTATGCGAGACACGCCGGGTTGGCGTAGTACGGCGCCGACGGAACGTGCGGCTCGTACGCGGCTTGCAGCGTCAGGCTGAACATCTTGCCGAAGTACTTGCTGCCGGGGCCGAAGCCTTCGGTTCCTTGCACGTACCAGTAGTGGTATGCGGTCTGCCCGGCATCGCTTTGCTTGGGCGGGTTGCCGCAGCACTGGCGGACGCGCTCGTGCCAACCGGCCGCGAGCGCGACCGAGCCGAGCGAATGGCCGATGCTAGCGTCATCGGTGCGGTCGTTGTTGAACTGCTGGTACGTCGTGACGCCCTTGTAGTTCGTGATCGTGCCGATGTTCTGATTGACGTACCCGTGCACGTAATTCAGCGTCCAACCCGGGGCGAAGTTGATGTTCGCGCCGTATCCGAGATTGGTTGCGGGGCCGGCGAACTCGTAGTTGCCCGTCGCACCGCAGGTGCCGCCCGAGCACTCGTAAGCCGGACGTGGAAGATCCGCACCGCCGATGTTATAGGTAGCCATCGGGGTGATGTGAAGGATCATGAACGGTTTTTTCTTGGGGTCTTTTTTTGCCGGAGCCTGAGCGACGGTCGTGCTGGTTACAGCGCTGCTGCCGCTCGTGCTCGTTGATGCCGGCGGTGTCGTTTGCGCCGAAGCAATCCCGACACCCGCCATGGTGCACAGCACGAGCGCTGCGCCAAGCGAAATGAGTAATCGTTTCAAGATTCTGCTCCTTTAGAGTGTGGTGAGCCCCTCCTACGTAGAGCTGTCATCCGCCTGGATAACTATGCGTTAGCCCATTATTAACAACCGCCGAGATCACCTGGCGGCTAGCGTTAAGCTGTTAAAGATTTTACGCTTCATATGCAATCGCTACGCTATATATGCCAAGCACATGTCATCGCCGTTCGTCCAGCGCCGCATCCTCGAGACGAATCCGCCACGCGATCAGCACGGCGTTGGCCAAGCTGAAGAAGAGAGCGATCGGCCACGACCCAAAGGCCAGCGGGAGCGCCGCGATTTCAACGCAGACGATCGCGTAGTTGGGATGACGCATCAGGCGATATGGGCCTGCGCGCACCAGTGGCGCGCCGGGCAGCGTGACCACGCGCGTGGTCCAAAACGCGCCGAGCGTGGCAATGATCCAGATGCGCGCTCCCTGCGCGAGCGCAAAAAGTCCGAGTAAAAAGAGATTCGGTCTCGCGCCGGCGGGAACGAAGAGCAGCAGCGAGAGCAGCCACGCGGCGTGCAGTGCCACGAACCACGGATATTGTTCGGGGGCGACTTCCACGCCGCCGCGTGCGAGCAGGCGGCGGGTGTTTCTTCCGGCGTAGAGCAGTTCCGCAAGACGCAGCAGCGCGACCGCCGCCACGATCCAGCGCAGCGGCGTCATCGCTCGAGCGTGACGAACGCGGCGGTAAAACCGGGACCCATCGCGGAGAGCAGCGCGCGGCGCCAGGCCGGCTGGGCGAGCGCGCCTTCGCGCAGTGCACTCTCGAGGACGAAGAGCAGCGTCACGGCCGACATGTTTCCGAATTCCGTGAGCACGGCGCGCGAATCGGCGAGCGATCCGGGCGCGATGCCGAACGCGGACTCGAGCGCCTCGAGCACCTTGGTGCCGCCCGGATGGCTCAAAAAGACGTCGATATCGGCGCGCGTGAGCCCCGATTCGGCAAGATAGCCGTCGACGACGTCGCGCATGCGGGTTTCCACGAGCTGCGGGATGTCGCGCGAGAAGATCGCGCGCAGTCCGTCATCGGCGACGTCCCAGCCCATCACGTCGAGCGAG
>DATKPZ010000272.1:0-4860 GCA_035523815.1 Alphaproteobacteria bacterium | reverse complement strand
GAGAGCGGGCTCGGCGGCATCGAGTTGCTTCGCTCGCGCGACGACATCGACATCGTCTTGATGGACATCATGATGCCGGAGATGGACGGATACGAGACGATACGGCGCATTCGCAACGATCCTCGCATCGGAGAGATTCCGATCATCGCGCTTACGGCAAAGGCCATGCGCGGTGACCGCGAGGCGTGCATCGCCGCCGGAGCTTCGGAATATGTGAGCAAGCCGGTCGACGTCGATCAACTGACCTCCTTGCTCAAGATATGGTTGAGCAAGTAACGGCCTCGGGCTCCGTCGCGCCGGAACTGCAACTGCGTCGCGACGACCTTTCGGAGATCGAGCTCCAGCTTCTTCTGGATGCGCTGCTGCGTTACGGCACGGTCGATTTTCGCTGCATCGGCCCGAGCGTGCTGCGCCGCCGCGTCGCGGATGCAATGCGCTCGGAAGGCGTTGCGACGATCTCGGGACTCCTGGACCGGCTGCTGCACGATGAGCCGGCCTTCGCATCGTTCGTCGTGTCGATCAAAACGACGACCTCGCAGCCCTTTGCGGAGCCGGCCTTCTATCGTGCCTTCCTCGCGAACGTGCTGCCGCTGCTTCGAACCTATGCGTTCGTGCGGATTTGGGTTCCCGGCGCGGGGCCCGGAGCCGACGCCTATGCGCTCGCCGCACTACTCGACGAAGCCGGCATGCTCTCGCGAACGATCCTGTACGCGACCTTCATCAACGACGCGTCGGTCGCGATCGCCAAGGCCGGTTTCTATCGGCACGGCGGACGCGCGAGCATCGAAGCGTCTGCGCGCGCGGCCGGTCTGGAGTCGCCGCTTTCGCGCTACTTCGACGTCGACGACGAGTTCGCGATCCCCAAGGAAGGGTTGCGCGAGAGCGTCATGTTCGCGCGGCACAATCCCGCGACCGACGCGTCGATCAACGAATTCCACGCGATCGTCGCCCGCGGATTTCTCCCGCTCCTCAACGGCGTCGCACAGTTCCGCCTGCAGGCGCTGATGTACGAGAGCCTCATGCACTTGGGGTTTCTCGGGCTCGGTAACGGGGAAAGCCTTGCTCACAGCGCGCACGAAAGCGCGTTCCGGCAGGTCGTGAGCGACCAACCGATTTTTCGCCGTCTCCGCTGAGTGACACATATGGAAGAGCGTCAACCTGAAATCAAAGCCTACGACAGCTACGATCTGGCCGAGCGCGCCGTCGCGCGTCTCGAGCGGCTCGGATATGGCGCGGACGAGATCAGTGTCGTCACCGGAGACCCGGACAACCCGGACAAACATTTTGGCGGCGCCGGCGTCGGCGTCGGCGGTATCGCGGGCGGGCTGCTCGGCGTGATCCTTGCGACGGCCGCAACGGGCGGCACCGGCCTGCTGGTCGCCGGACCGCTTGCGGCGCTGCTCGCCGGAACGACCGGCGGACTTCTCGGCGGCGTTTCCGGCGGGCTCATGGAGCTCGGTCTTCGCGCGGATACGTTGGACGAAAAGCTTCACCAAGGCGGAATGATCGTCGCAGTTCTCCCTAGGCGCGAGGACGATCGCACGCGGATTCGCGCGGCGCTCGAGGAGAGCTAGCGGCTTTTTGCGATTCTCGGCTCTCCGGCGCGGCCCTCAGCAGCGATGCTTAGGGTACTACGGAGGAAACCGAAGAATGAAACGACTTGGTCTCACAGCACTCGGCATTGCGGCGATCGCCGCCTTGACCCTTACGGCGGCGCTCGCGGCCCCGCCCAATCTCACCGGCACGTGGAACGTCCAGCAGACCGGGCTGAACGGCGGAAGCACCAGCACCGTTACGCTGACGCAATCGGGCAGCGGCTTGGTGGGAACCAACGCGAAGAACGGCAATGGGTTCACCGGCACATTCGTTGACGACACGCAAATCAACGGCAAGTGGCACGGTCCGGGCGGCGCCGGTTGGCTGACGATTTACGTCAGCGAAAACGGTCACAGCTTCAACGGAACGTGGGGCTACAACGGCCGCCCTGCAAACGGATCGTTCGTCGGCAATAAAGTGCTGCCGCCCTCGCCGATCACCGCCGCCGGGTCGTGGCACATCAGCGGAGCCGGCGGCCCGGACGCGTTCATCGGGCTCATGCGCTGCACGCAGTCCGGACCATCGGTGCTCTGCCACGCGGGCGACGTGGTCCTCAACGGAAAGTTCCGCGCCAAGGACAAAGTCCGCGCCACGTGGACCAGCAGCCGGGGATCGGGATGGTTCTCGTTCTGGTTCAACGGCGATAACAACAGCTTCAACGGCGTTTGGGGCAAAGGAGCCGACACGACGCCGCCGGTCGGGCGCGTCATCGGTCAACGCACGCTGTAAGCAGCGCGCATAGATGCAAAAGCGGCGCCTCTCCGATGGAGAGGGGCCGCTTTCGTTTTCGGCTGCGCCGCCGGGGCCCTAGTAGTTGAAGTAGACGCCCAAGCCGGCGAACGCCGCGCTGTTGGTGTATCCCGGTGTTACCGAATTCGCCTTCGCGTTTCCGCGGTTCCCCGCGTAGCCGACCTCGAAGAAGACCGGTTTCATGAACGTCCAGGTGACACCGACTTTGTAGGTTTGCAGCGAGTACTGCACCGGCAGTGAGAGGCCGAAGCCGTTGTACGTACCGCGCACGTTCGGATAGTTGTAGTAGCTGCCGTAGTACGAGATCGTGTTGTCGAGATCCGGCAGTTTCTCCGCGCCGTATCCGACACCGGTGAAGTTCGGATAGCCGTAGTTTCCGGCGTTGAACTCCCACGCGACGGCAACGTAGACCCGCGGATTGAAGATCTTGTATCCCAGGTGCAATTCGGTGTAGGTATCGCGTGCCGTGAATGCCTGGACGGCGGAGGAGCCGTTGTTGCCGACGACGGTGACATCGCAATCCGTCGTCGGGATGTTGATGTTGATGCACCCGTGGGGATACCGGTATTGCGCGTAGTCCGCGCCGAGCATGAAGTTGCTGTATTCGATCGCGCCGCGTCCGAACCACGACCCGGTGTCGCGGTTGCCCGGGCTAAACTCGTTATACGTCTTTCCGCCGAAGAAGTAATCGCCCGCGATGAAAGCTTCATTCGCCGGCTTGCGGACCGGCGTCGGTGAAGGCGTTGGCGGCGGCGGCGGGGGCGGCGTGGGAGCTTCCGTCGGAGGCGCCGTCGGAGGAGGCGTCGCCGGAATATAGCGCACGACGACGAGTTGCCGGTCCGGCACCCATTGGACGTACGCGCCCATGCCTTCGGAGATGACGCGGACCGGGACCACGATCACACCTTTATAGATTTCGGGGGGAACGTCCAGCGGACGCTTTTCTCCGTTGATCGTGACCTCGGGAACGCCGACGGTAACCTCAACGTCCGCTCCCGCTTTGGTGACGTGAACCGTCTTGCTGCCCGCGTCATACGTCACCGTGGCGCCGGTTTGCTCGAACATCGAACGAAGAGGAACCAGGATCGTGTCGCCTTGCACGAGGGCCGCGAGCACGCGCCCCTGCTTGAGCGTGTCCGGCGTAGCGTAGACGTGATGATCGTTGAAGAGGATGGGAATTTCTTGCGCGGGCGGATCCGACTTCGGCATCGATGCCGCAGCCGTCAGAACCGCGCTGAAAAGCATGTGAATCATTCCAAAGACCTTTTCAAGCAAACGTGCATACAGCGCCAGTGTACAGGATTGGCCGCAGGCGGCTTTACCCAGAATCGCGGGAACGGGGCGGGCGCTTGGTCGCTGTGCGTTGCACGCTCGAATCGATCGCGCGGATCAACGGCTCGACGAGCAGATTGAGCGCAACGATTGCCGCCGCACCGGCTGCTGCCTGCGGATAGAAGCCGAAGGCCGACAATGCCCCGACCGCGGCCGTCGCCCACATGGTCGCCGCGGTGTTGAGTCCGGTCACGTTGACGCCGGAGCGCAGAATCGCACCGCCGGCGATGAACCCGACGCCGGTCACGATACCGGCGACGATGCGCGTCGTATCTCCCGCGCCGAGCGTCTCGTCGAGCAGACCGAACATCGCTGCACCGATCGCCACCAAGCTGCTCGTGTGCAGCCCGGCCGCGCGTTGGCGCCATTGGCGCTCGAAGCCGATCACGATGCCGAGCGCCGCTGCGACGGCAAGGCGCGCGAAGAACTCGCCGGCCGTGAGATTCGCAACTTTCACAGAAACGGAAGTCCAGCCAGCCGGAACATGCCGTACCCCAGCGCGACGATGCCCAAGCCGACGATGATAGCGTGCCGCGGGAACACCATCTTGGTGCTCATGCCGGCCAAAAACGAGACGGCGGCAAAGATCACGGTGAGAAGCGAGAACTCGTCGGCGTGCCGGTGAGCAACCAACGCCGCATTGAAACTGGCGGTAGCGGCGGCATCATCACGCTCCGAGCCGGCCCGCAGCTGGTCACGGAACGCCGCCATCACGAACGGCGAGGTCGGCGCCTTGGGATTGGTCAACGGTTTGGTCGCGAGCCACGCATCCATCGCCGCCCGAAAAGCCGGAGGAAAGCGTCGATAGATGAACTGCTCCTTGCGCGTATCTCCCGCTTCGACCGCGTCGACGTAGTCGAGAAACGCCGCCACGTCGATGACCGTCAGTCCGATCGATCGGTTGTTGGCTTCCTCCGAGAGAACGCGATCTGCGGAGGCGAGATTGTAGAGCTTCGTTTGCTCTCCGTCCCATCGACCGGTTTGAAATCCGCAGATCGCCGTGAGCACGGCTGCAGACGAGATCAAAATGAGCGAGGCGAAGTCGACGAATCGATCGATAATCGCACGATCTTTCACCTTTCAGAGATTTATCGTTGCGCCGAGCGTCATGCCGTTGAGTTCGAGGCCGCGAGCGCGCGCGTTCGGGCCGGGCTGATCGAAGTACAGCTGACGGTAGAACAG
>DATKPZ010000271.1:0-9312 GCA_035523815.1 Alphaproteobacteria bacterium | reverse complement strand
CGATTTTTGCACGCTTCCTGAGCATGGGCGTGTTGGGATTCAGCATGATCACCAACGTCGTCGCGGCCGCCGGCACCAGCCATCTTGACGTGACCGAGCAAGGGGCTCGCACGGGGCCGCTCCTGGCCGATCTGCTCAGCGCGTTCCTCAGGAAGATCTAATTTAGCGCCTTCTCATTTGGGCTCAAGGGCGCTATCAGGAAACCCCGTCATACTCGTGCGTAATGAAGCAGGCGTACGAGGAGCGCACGATGTTCAAAAACTTGCGAACGGCGTCCGACGAGATGATCCTGGCCGAAGCTCTGATCTACTTCGTATTCATCGGGACGCTGGCGCTCGGCGCGACGCTCGCGTCCCAACTCATCCGCTAGTTTAGGGGGCGGCGCCGTATTTGCGCACCAGCATCACGCGCAGCGTGGTCGGGCCATATGGAACGTCACCTCGCAAGCCCACCTGGCCGTTGATGAGCGGTGCCGGAATCGCCGCCGAATTGGCCCCGTAGAGGACGTACTTCAGCGCGTTCGACCCAAAGAGATTGTCAGCCGAGACTTGAATCGCCGTGTCCTTCGCAATCGGCTGACGATAGGTTGCGTGACCCACGACATAGGCTGGGATGTTGAAGGTGTTGTTTGAGCCGTAATACGTCAGCCCGAGCTCAGCAAATTGCCCCCACGATCCGCGACGGTGAATCGCAGCGTAACCCATCGAGTAGGCTTCGCTCTTGTTCGAGATGCCGTTGTAACCGGATCCATTGCCATAGTAGTTGGTGCCGGGAATGACGGCAAGGTTGGTGGTGTACGCGCCGGCCGCTGTGAGATAGAAGTTGCCCGAGATGTTGTACGCGTATGCTCGCGCCAGATCGCCCGCGAAAGTATAGCCGTATCCGACCGGGGGATCGCGGCGCAGCCCAACCTCGACGCCTTCGTAGCGGCTCTGCGCAAGGTTCTCGTTGGTGCTGACGTAGACGGGATAGGCCACGCCTTGATAGGTGTAGGTCGTTCCGGTATCGCTCACCGAGGTCGCGAACTGATTCCAGATATTGGTAAGATACGTATCGACCGAGAGAATGTTCCCGCCCGGCAAACGGGCGTCGGTGCCAAGATCGTAGGCAAAGGAGGTTTCGGGTTTGAGCGTGCCCGAGTTCTGCGAGATCGTATATGCGCCGGATGTCGGCGCGCCGAGCTCCGCCGGCGTCGTGGTGTTGTTGTCGACCAGCGACGGGTACGCCGGCGCGATCGAAGACCCGGCAGAGAACCGTACGGCAACGTCTGTGGATGGTCGATAGACGAAGCCGAGGCGCGGGTCGTCATGTGTCGAGGTCGTGGTCTGGAAGACGAAGGCCGTCGCCGACGGCGAGACCGGCGTGAATGTCGTACGATATGTATTGTAGTAGTTGGCGAGCGTAAGCTGGGCCTTGTCGCCGAGTTGCAGCACCGCGCGCACGAGGTAGTTGTCCATATCCTGGCGCGTACCGGGCGCGATCGAATACTGCGTCGCGCCGGTATTTGGTGCGACCTTATACGAATCGGTCAGCATCGTGTCGGCATCGTAGGCGAAGCTAATGAAGTCTTCACTCTCGAACGGATGCTCGTACTCGATCGAGCTTCCGTGCAAATAGTCGTGGTCGCCCATACTGTTGACGTACGCACTCGCCGCGGGAATCGTCACCTCTTCGCTCTGGCCATTAAACGAAGAGGTCGCGGCGCCCAATTTGGCCGTTCCGTACAGTTGCAGCGGCAAGGTGTATGCAGCGGCGGGGTCGGTCGAATCGGAATATGTCGCGCGCTCGAGCACGGCGCTATAGTAGCGTGCGAGAACGGTGTCAGCGCCCACGCCCGAGCGCATTTCGGCCTCGAACATCGGCTCGTTATCGTACAGACGCTGATCCGGCAATGTCGTCGCGTTGCTCAACAGGAACTGGCCGCCGTTCGTGAACGGCGTGCCCGTCGCGTCGTACGCCAGTCCCGGTGTAAACGTCGAATAGAGCTGCGTGAGACTCGACGACGGGCCATCATACTGCCCTTGAATGCCGATGTAGCCGGCCGTCAGCGTCGTGACATTCGAAAAGTGATAGGCCAGCTTGGCTAGTTCCCCGTTGCTCTGATACGTGGAGGTGACGTGTTGGCAGCAAGCGACGAGCGTCGTGTATGCCGCTGCCGGATTACTGCTCTTGAGCGAACCCGGCACCGGGTATGGCCCAGAATAACCCGCGGGCGCCGTCGAACTCGTGGTCGCGCCGCTGATCGCCGTTCCGTTGACTTTCGAGCCGGCCGGAAGCGTGACGTAGGCCGGATACTCGTTCAGCGGCCCGTCGGTGCCGCTGCGAACCAGCGCGACGAGATACCCGAGCTTCCCGTTAAACAGTGTGTCCGAAAGGCGCAATTCGCCGAACGAACCGGATTGATTGTCGAATCCGGCAACGAGCGCGCCTTGCGGAGTCAGCGACGGCGCGCCGGTAACAAAGTTAAGCGTGCCGCCGATCCCGTAGTTGATCTCGTTCGCGTAGGCAGTCGGACCCTTGACGACTTCGACATCGGAAAAGAGCAGTGAGTTGACCAGCATGGTCGGATAATCGCCCCTTGCGCCGTTGATCAGCGGATGTCCGTCGATCAACGTCGACTTTTCGTAATCGAGCGCACCGCGCAAGTTGGGCGATGTGATCGAGCCCGGCGACGCGGCGTCGGCGCTATTCGGCCGCGCTGAAACGACGCCGGGAATCTGATCGAGCACGTGACCGATCTGCAGCTGGCCCTGATCGACGAAAGTTTGTTGCGACAGTGTCTGAATCGCGGTGGCGCTGGTGTTGAAAGCCGCGCCGGCGCTCGTGTGCACGGTGGCAATTTGTTTGAGCGTGTCGAGCGTCGCGGCGGCAAGTGTGATCGCCAGCGGCGCGGTCGCCGGCACAACGAGCCCGCCGTAGGTATACGGCACGAATCCGCCCTTGGTTATGGTGATGTCGTAGGTCCCGGCCGGAACGTTTGCAATAGTGAAGCGTCCATGCGCATCCGTGCGGACCGCGGCGCCGCGCTCGGGCCGAAGATTGACACTCGCACCGGCGATCGCTGCGCCGCCTGCGTTACACACCGTTCCCGTAATCGAGCCGCTCGCCTGCGCTTGCGCCGGCAGCACTGCGCTCACTAGAAAGGTAACGGTGAGCAAAAGCCGCACTAGTTTGTTCGTGTTCATAAAATGGAGCCTCGCCCTTCTCGTCGTCTCGACTGTTCCGTGTTATGCAAAGTCAGCTACGACTCTTGTCGTAACCATTGATGACCAAAACCGGCAACCGGTTAGCGGGGCGAGGATCGAGCTCGATACGACCCCAGTGGAGCGCGGAACGACGGATGCACGCGGGATCGCGCGTCTGCCGCTCCCGCCGCCGGGAACCTACGCCCTGCATATCACTGCTAGCGGTTTCCGCACACTCGCGCAAACCCTTGCGGTTCGCGATCAAAAAAGTCTCACGTTCACGCTCGTGCCGTCTGCCGCCGCGATCAACGTCATCGGCTCGGTGACCGGGCATGCGCGCGCGAGTTTCAACGCCACACCGGTGGCACAGCGTGTCTATCCGCGCGAGGCCTATCGCGATCAGGGGCAACCCGATGTGGCCAGCGTGATGAACCAGACGCCCGGTGCGCTTGCGCTGACGAATGCCGACAGCAACACCGGCGTGGCGCTGACGCCGGCCTTTCCATCCGTTCGAAGCGGGTTGCCGTTCGAGACGCCCGTCTCCATCGACGGCGAGCCAATCCTTACGCCAAGCGGCTCACTCGATTTGAGCTTGCTACCGACCTACGTCCTTCAGGAAGTCGAGATCGTCAAAGGTCCCGGCGATGTCACGGGCTCGGGTGGCGGGGTCGGCGGGGCGGTCAACTTTCGCACGGCCGAGCCGACACTCGGTCAGCGCGGAACCTTCGAGACCGAAGGCGATTCGCGCGGAGGATCGTTCAGCGATCTCGCATTCGACGGCACGCAGCCCGGCGGCACGCTCGCCTATGCCACGATGCTCTCGGTCGACGGATCACCGTGTTGCGCGCCGGATCCGAGCGACTATTCGCGTAAAGCCGCACTCGCAAAGTTGCGCTTCAGTGCGCCCTCGAGCGGCCTGACGATCACGGGAACGGCGCTAACCGTGGCCGTCGATCGGCCGCTCGACGCCGTTTACGGCTTTCCCGGCGACGGTTACGAGCATCTGGGGTTCGGCGACCTGGCGATTTCGCTCGATCGCGGTGCAGACGCCTACTCGCTGCGAGCGTTCGCCGCGCAAACACAAACCGGCCTCGTCTCGCCCAACATCTTGCCCGTGCCAATCGAAAACGAGACGGGTGTGACGCTTGGGTGGCTGCACAGCAGCGGCAAACTCTCCTTTGACACGAGCGCTCGCGCACTGAACGCTACGCTCAGTGGAACGGACGAGACGCAGGCGCGCTCGACCCTGTATGAGAGTATCGCGTACCGGCCGGATCCGCGCAGCGAGCTCGACCTCTCGGGCACGCTGGCATGGGATCACACCTCCACAAGTTCGCTCTATGCTCCCGAAGCGCGGCTCGGATATTCCTACGAGGTTCGCAGCGGCGTCGCCGTGCGCGCGTCCTATGGAACCAGCGACGTATTGCCACCGCTCGAGTCGATCGATCCTTCCATTTCACTGCCGCAGTCGCCGGTCAGCACGATCGACGCGGTCGAACGGGCGACGGGCGCGGACCTTGGCCTAGAGTGGCGATTGCACGGCGGAACGACGACGCTTTCGACCGATTGGTATCGCAATTCCACGCAGAGCGCGTACGCGTATACCTTCGGCAACTGGACGAATGGGCCGCCGATGGTCGAGAGCGGCGTCGAGTTCACTCTGCAGCAGTTCAAGCGCATCGGGATGGGCTATATCGTGGCGTTCTCATTGCCGCGCGCCTACGTGTGGGGGAATACGGGGTCGACCGCCTATTCTTCGGCTAACCTCGGTTATTCAAGCGTACCCTATGGATACGAGACGATCGCACCGTTTCGTATCCCATATGCACAAGGGTATTCCGAGATCAGCTACAAGTGGCCGCACGGATCGCGCGCATCGATCGGCGGACTCTACGTCGGTTCCAATAATGCCTTCGGCGTGCCCGCCTTTGTAACGCTGAATAGCAATCTCGAACTCTCACTAGGTGCGCGCGCGAAGCTGCAGTTCTCCGCGCTCAACCTCACGAACGCCTACGGAAATCGTGCGCCCGTCTACGGGGCGATGCCACAGTTCGGTCTCCAGCCATTCACGCTGCGCTTCATGTTCCGCCAATCCTTCGGCACCGGCTCGTTATACGAACATTAGAAGCGTGGCGTCGCTGCGCTCATGCTGGTTATCCTCTCCAGCTTGGGAGCCAGAGGCGTTGCAGCCACGCGCTCTGCGAAATCGTCAGCGATGAGAGGATCGGGAAAAAGTAGATGAAGGCCAGCGCTACGAGCCCGAGATAGCCCGCAACGATCCAGCGCCCGGCTTTGGGGTCCCAGCGCCCCATGACCTGGAGGACGCACTGCATCATCACCGTATTGCAGATCGCGATGAGCGGGATGTCGACGTAAAAATGGTAGAGAAACGCGATGCGCGGCGAGAACATCCACGGCAACCATTGCAGCAGATACGCGAGGACCACGAGCGCGTAGCCGCGATTGCGCTGCACGAAGGCGAGCACGCCCACCAGCGGAACCGAGATCAGCCCCGGCCACAGCAGCATCGGATTCGGAAATGAGTAGATCATCGCCGCGGTCGTCATGTTTTGATTGCCCGACCCGCCATACTGCGCGCTGTAAAGAATCGGACGAAGATCGAGCGGCCAGGTCCACCACAGCGATGCGTACGGATGCGTCGCGCGCAGATGGTCATGGTAGAGGAATGCGTTGACCTGCATCGTGACGATGTCGCTCACCGTGTAGGGACGCGGCGGAAGCGTCTGCAGATCGCGTAGACCGATGAAGTGCGGAATGTACGCGAGCGCGTAGACGATTCCGACGCTGCCGACGACGGCGGTCGCGACCAGGTCGATCGGGAAAGACGAGGCGCGACGCGCGATCCAGGCGCGGATCGACACATAGCTCACCACGACGAACGCAACGCCGTACGCCATGACGCCGTACCATTTGCTGGCCACGAGCAACGCAGCTGAAAAGGCGAAGGCGATCAGCCACACCGCGCCCGGCGGACGCTCGCGCCATAGCAGGTAGGCGGCATAAAGCGACGTCGAGATCACGACCAGAAGCACGATCCGCGCCGCAAGCGTCTCGTGGCTGAAGCGCACGAAGACGACGATCGCGGAAATTGCGAGGCTCGCGACAAACTCGAGCCAGCGTTCGCCCCAGAGCCGCCGCACGACCGGACGCGACGGGAGCTCCGCGATAACGTCCCAGTAACGGCAAAACGCGTACAGGGTGAAGATCGAGAAGCAGACGACGAAGCCCTCGGGCGTCGCGATACGAGACTGCACGTAATGCATGCCGTCCAGGCCGAACAGCACTGCGGCATACGCTCCGAAGAGCGTCGAGCGCGTGATGCGCTTGGCCAAGTAGAAGCACAAAACCACCGCAACCGCACCGGCGACGACGTTGAGAAAACGCCAGCCGTACGACGTGTCGCCGGCAGGAAGGCCGCCGAACATGATCACCGAGAGGGTGATCAAGAGCTTGGTGACCGGCGGATGGGTGTTTTCGTAGATGTAGCGCCGCTGTAAATACTCCTCGGCGGCGCGAGCAAAGTAGACTTCGTCGAAGATCTTTCCCGGCGGCACCCAATACCGAACGAACAGCAAGATGAACGAGGCGATGCCGAGCGCCCCGGCGATCGCCGCGTCGCGCGCGCGCTGCGAGGCTGCGATCACGTGGCGAGCGGGGCCGGGGCGGGTGCGGGCAACGCGGCGAGGCTCGTCGTCTGCACGGCGACGGTGCCGAATCCGCCCGCAACGATGGCGAGCGTGGCGACGAAGGCGGCCGCGGTCAGCATCGACCGCGAGCGCCTGCGCTCGATCCGGCGGGTTTGCAAAGCGGCGAGTGCGCGCACGCGATCGAGCGCGACGGGTGGAACCGCTACGTCGAGCGCACCGCGCAGCGCTGCGCGCAGGTCAACCGGCATCGAAAAGCGCCCCGGGAAGCGTTGACGGGCGATGCGAGGCGAGCAGACTTTCCAGGCGCCTCCGCGCGAGCGCGAGATGGTAGCGCACCGTCCCGTCGGGCATCCCGACGATCGCGCCGATCTCTCGGCTATTCAATTCGGCATAGTAATGCAACGCCACGACCGCACGCTGCGCGGGCGGCAACTGCCCGAGCGCGCGCAACACGTCGACGCGAACCAGGGCATCGGTCAACGCCGACGCCGACGCGAGCATATCGGGCTCGAGACGATCGTACGCGCGCGTCCGCCGTTCGATCGCAAGCGCTTCGCGCACGACCATGCGATAGAACCACACGCCGAACGCGGCTGCACAGCGAAGTCCCGAAATCGCGCGGACCATCCGCGCGCACGCCTCTTGCGCTGCATCTTCGGCCGCCATCGGATGACGCAGAATGGAGAGCGCGACGCGATACGCGTGCGGCCACGTCGCGGAGAGCAGCGCTTCAAGCGCGGCCGCGTCGCCCGCCCGCGCCGCCTCGATCGCCTCCGCGTCCCATTCCATGTTGGGCATCTCTTCATACTAGAGGCGCCAACTCCCCCAAAGTGTTGGCGGCTATTTGCGTCCGCCGCCGCGCGCGGCGAGGAGCGCGCCGATGGCGGCTGTCGCGCCGTGCCACAGCGATGCGCCATCGCCTACGAGAAGCGCCTCGGGCTGCAAATCCAAGACCCGGCGCAGTCCTAATGCCGCGCGCGCGACGTCGTCATACTTCTCGTCCGGCAGCAGCGAGAGCGCGCCGGCCGGCGCTCCGACGATCGCGTCGCCCACCAGAGCGGTCGCGGCCTTGCGAACATGGATCGCGAATTCACCCGGGGTCTTCTGGCCATCGAGCGTGACGGCGCGCGCTCCCGGGAAGAGTTCTTCGCCGTCGGCCAGCACGCGATCGACCGGTATGTCCAGAAGCGGCGCTTCTTTTTCGGAGGTGACGACCCGCGCGCCGAACCGCTCGCGCAGCGCCGGGGTCTCGCGCAGGTGGTCGCGATTCGTGATCACGATCCAGGCCACGCCGCCCAGCGCTGCGAGGTGCTCCGCATCGCTCGTTTCGAGCGCCAGTGGATCGACCGCGACGTTTGCGCCGGGCACGACGAACAGGTGACTGTTGAAGTACAAATTCCGATCGGGCTGCCAGCGCGACCACATATACGCATCGAGCATTGCGAGCTTCTGCATAACGCGTCCACGTTCTAGTCGATTCGGTAACTTCCGCTCGGATCGATCGTTACGCGGCGCGCGCCGACGACGGCGCTGCGAATGCGATGATCCCAGAAGGTGAGAATCCTGACGGCGATCGGCCGCAGGCTCGCGATGATCTCGCGCGCGCGTTGCGAGACGGTGACCGCGTCGCGCGCCCATTTGGGATGATCCCGCGGGAGCAACGACGATTCCGCGCTGCTTTCGCCGACCGCCGCGACGGCTTGCTCGGTCGGGACGGCCGCGGCATGCGCTTGGGCTGCGGGCGAGCGGGCTTCCTCGCCGTCAAGGCGCCGCAGCACGCAGGCTCCGCCGTAGCTTCTTCATCGCCGCAATGTGGAGCTGGGACGCACGCTGCGGCGAGATGCGCATGCGTCGTCCGACTTCTCGAAGCGACCATTCGCCGAAGTAGTGATCGCGAATCACCTGTCGCTGCCGCGCGGGAAGCGCGTCGACGGCGGCGCCGATCGTCTCGCGCGCGCTGCACTCCTCGAGCAACCTCGCCGGATCGTTGCTCCAATCGGTGCGCAGGCGCTCGCCTTCTGGCAGCGGACGATCGAGTGAAAGCGGAACGCCCTGCCCGACCGCAAGCGTGGCCCGCAGAAACCCCGGCCGGCGTTCTTCCATCTCCGCGAGCGTCGGAACGCTCCCGCGTTCGCCGGCCAGCGCAAAGCGTTCGATCTCGCCGTCGCGCATGGCGCGGCGCGTCCGCTCGGCAACCGGGTCCATGCGGCGAATGCCGTTGAGCATCGCGCCCGAGATCAGGTGGCGCGCGTAGTGCTCGAGCGACGTTCCGCGCCGGCAATCGTAGTTGTCGACCGCGCGGATCAGGCCGATGCTTCCGTCGCCCACCAGATCGTCGTAGTCACACGGCACGAGCCGGCTAATGCGCCGCGCGATGCGCTTGACCAGCGGCAGCAGCGCGCGAATCTGCGCCTCACGCTGCGCCTCAGTCATCGCCGTCGAGCTTGGCCGCGATCAGC
>DATKPZ010000270.1:0-3059 GCA_035523815.1 Alphaproteobacteria bacterium | reverse complement strand
CACGGTCACGCGCGCCTTGCCTTCGGCGATGTAGCGCGGGACCAGGAAGTCGATCATATCGACCAGCTTCGCCACGAACGGGGCGCATGCCGGGTCGGTTTCGATGAATTTTACCACCGCCTCATCTTCACCGGTGAGCGGCCGCAGCGTGTCGTCGTAGTTCGGATTTCGCAGAAACCGAACGTCGAAAAGCAAATCGAGATCGAGCGGCACGCCATACTTGAATCCGAACGGCACGATCGTCACGGTGAGAAGTGCCAGCTCGTTGGGAGCGAAGGCGGCGGCCAAGCGTTCCTTGAGGCTTGCGTGGTTCAGCGCCGTCGTATCAATCGTCATCGTGGCTCGTTCGCGCATCGGCAACAGCGCCTCGCGTTCGGCGGCGATGGCCTCGCGGAGCGATCCGTGCGCTTCGAACGGGTGCCGGCGGCGCGTCTCGCTGAAACGGCGTACGAGCGCATCGTTGCGAGCTTCAAGGTAGACCACGTCGACCGGCCGCGTGCGCGCGATCGATTCAATTGCTGCCAGCGCGTCACCGAGCAGGGCGTCGCCGTGTTCATGCAGGGTGATGGCAACGTCGCCGGCGCGCCCGGAATCCAGGACGCGCAACGTCACGTCGAGTGCTGCCGGCGGCAGGTGTTCCACGCAGTAAAAGCCCAAGTCTTCAAAGGTCTTGATCGCCTGGCTCTTCCCGGCACCGGAGAGGCCGGTGACGAAGACGATTCGCGCCGCGCTCATGGCCGGCAGAGAAGGGAGCGTTGCAGCCGCATGAAGTTCTTTTCGCCCGAGAAGGCCAACGCCCTCATTCCCAAGCTCGTCCCGTTGATCGATGAGCTCCTAACCAAGCGGCGCGACCTGGCGATCAAACTGCTCGAGACCGATCCGGCGCTGCGGGCGCCCAGGCCCTCGATCCCAACGACGCGGCTCGCCGGACTGCGTTCGCCCTTCCCGACGCCCCGCTTCGGGGAACTCAAAAGCGAGATCGTCCGCTTGATCCATCGCATCGAGTCGTTCGGGTGCATCGTCAAAGACATCGACCTTGGCCTCGTGGACTTTCCATCGACGCGCCGCGGCGAGCCGATCTACTTGTGCTGGAAAGCAGGCGAAAAGCGCGTGTCGCACTGGCACGCGCTTGACGAGGGGTTCGAGGACCGCAGGCTGCTCTAGCTTGCTTTGGTCGCGGTGGCTTCGACCGGGATGAAATCCTCGGCCAGCCCTTGCAGGCGCACCTCGCCGAATTCGGCGGTATAGGCGCCGCTCTCCGAGCCGGTGATTTCACCGATCTCGGGGACGTTCGCGAGCTGCGGGATCTTATTGCGGATTTCGTCGGGGATGCGCACCTTATCGCCGATCGCAAGCGAGCCCTGATCGAAGAGCGCGTTTAGGCTGTCGAGCAACATCGGCAACGGAATTCCGTAGTCTTCGCTGACGGCGCCGATCGTATGGGTCTCGCTGATCGCGCAGTTCGAGCATCCGCCCAAATGGAAGCGCGCGAACACGCGGCGTGCGCCGGCGTGCACTTGGAAGGCCTGGTCGACGGTCATTTCCGGGGTAAAACGCTGCTCGTTCATAATCATGGTTATTGGCTACAACGCAGCCGCGCCCCCGCCGGTTGCGCGGCGCGCACCCCGGCCCCCCAGCCGCGCCAGCTCCCGTTCGATCTCCCGAACCCGCAGCGAATCCAGCGCAATTCCGGCGTCCCGCGCCAGTTGGGCCAGCGCGTCCCGCTCGTCGGGAGCGAAGGCCTCGTGGTTGTGCTTGTCACCGCAGAGCAAAAAGCCGGTGAGTTCACCGCGCACGATCATGGGAAGCGCGAGTTCGCCCGGCAGCGCCGTTTGCGTTTCGTGCAAGCTGACAGGAGAACGCCACGTTCGCATGTCGAGCACGGCGTAGTCGTTTTCGCCGACGTGAGCCGGCAGGTGCGCGAACGTCGAATGAAGCGATGCGAATCCGCCGTCGCGCTTAGCGAAAAAGGCGCAGGCGGAGAGGCGCATGCGTCCTTGCGCGACGTCGGTCGTCTTGAGCACCAGGTCCTCCGGATCGGTGATGAGCAGTGCCTCTTGAGCGAAGCGGCGCACCGCGGCCTCCGCCATGTGGCGCTCGCGAAAGAAAACGTCGTCGACGTATTGGTCGACCCGGTTGTGAATGAAGCGCACGGAGAAGCCGAGCACGAGGGCGCCGCCCAACTGCAGGAAGGTCGACGCACGGCTATTTTGCTCGACGAAATGTCCGAGGATCCATTCGAAGACGATGAACGTGCCCACGACGACGATCGACACCCCGGTATAGACGACGGCCCGATTGACGACGAAGGCGATATCGAGCATGCGATGGCGCAGGATCACGTAGGCGAGCCCGAACGGAATCACGAGCATCGTGTAGGCGCAGGCTTGAATGCCCGGCGTATTGACGTTTACGCCGGTGATGGCGAATGCGAAGATCGCGACCACGCCCGAAAGCCCAACGATCAGCGTTCCGGCGAGCCAGCGCATGCGCGGACGTTCCAGCGGGCTTGCGGTGACGTACGCGTCGATCAGGGCGGCGAATGCGGCGAGCATGATCGCGCCTTGCGCGACCGCGGGAAGGATGAACAGGCCGTGCACGAGGCGCTCGTTCCCGGCGAGATGAAACGAGAGGAACACGGGTGCCGCGACGAGCAGGGCGCCGGCGACGGAAATTGCGGGCGTCGCCTTGGCGAGAACGCTGCGCAGGCCGCGCGAGGGCAGCGATGGGAAACGGCACGCGAACGCGAGCAGTGCGATGTTCGCGGTTAGGAACGACCCGACGACGAGAAACTGCGAGATAATGCGCGCCCATACCGAGGGGAAAACCGCGAAATCATAGGTTATGCCGAATGAGAGCGCCGCGAGAAAGAGCGCCAGGAACCGCGCGGCGGCGTCGTCGGGGCGTCGCCACATGATGAGCAGAGCCATCGCGGCGAATGAGATCTTCGCGAACGCGATCGGCGCGACGAGCGGAACGGAGATCGCTGAACGCTCGGGCACCGCCGTAAGTTCGATACGGCGGTCGGCGTCGCGAACCTCGAGGCGATCGCCGGCGAC
>DATKPZ010000269.1:0-2885 GCA_035523815.1 Alphaproteobacteria bacterium | reverse complement strand
CCTCTATGGTACACGGTTCCGTGCCTGTGCTCGGAACCTCGATCACCCTCCAGGGTGATGCATCGGCGAAATTGTTTCCCGTGAAACATTTGGGACGATTGTTTCACGACGAACAATCCGTAGCGAGGGCATTGCCCGATGCGCCTTCGACCTTCGGCTGAGCGGGTTAGCCAAGCGGCGAGCACCCCGCAATCCCGCGAGACGGAAGCATCCCAAGGTCACATGCCGAACGCACCGCGGTGATGAAGATCGGGCTGAGCTACGATCAAGGAACGCCCAAATATCGCCTTTATACCGGGGCGCTGATGGCTGCGGCGGAGCAGGCGGGGATCGATGTCCAGCCCTTCTGGCTCGCCGGCGCCGATCGCGAGACGGACTGGACCGCGATCCAAACGATGGACGGGCTGCTCCTCACGGGCGGAGCCGACGTCGAGCCGAGCCGGTACGGACGCGGCGACGCAGAGGCGGCGTGCACCACCTACCCGGGACGCGACGACATCGAGTGGGCGATCCTCGACGCCGCGCTCGCGCGGCGTTTGCCGATGTTGGCCATCTGCCGGGGCATGCAACTTTTCAACGTGCACGCGGGGGGAACGCTTCACCCCGACGTGCCGACGGCGAGCGCGCACCAACTCGACGACGACGAGCGGCACCTCGTCATGTGCGAATCCACCGCGGCGCTCGCGCTCCTGATCGGGGAAAACGACGGTCAGGTCACCTCATCCCATCATCAGGCGGTCGCGAAGCTCGGGCATGGGCTTCAAATTGCCGCCCGCCACGCCGACGGAACCATCGAAGCGATCGAATGGGCGCGCCCGATGCGTAAGCCCTGGCTCGCCGCCGTGCAGTGGCATCCCGAGCGCATGGGTCTCGACGAGCCCTTCGCCGGCGCGGTGTTTCGCGGCTTTTTACAGGCCGTCTCCCTCGCGCGCCCCTAGTAGCAGAGCGGGCGCTTCTCCGGAATTCCGGTGCGACGCGGGAAACGCATGGCTGTGGCTCCCGTCTTGCGCACTACGATGACACGGCGCTCGCCGTCGAGGGTTGCCTCGCTCTCCACCGCCCCGCCCAGCATCAGCGCCGCGTCGGCGAGCGCATGACGCTCGCGTTCGTCCATCGTGCCGCGCTGCAGCACGGCGCTTCCGCCCACGGCAATGAGCGGCAGCAGCAACTCGGCCACGGCCGGCGCGCTCGACACCGCGCGCGCCGTTCCCGTTGCAAAGCGCTCGCGCCAACGGGGATCGCGCCCGGCGACCTCGGCTCGCTCGGCGATAACCTCGCCCACGAGCCCAAGTTCACCTAGCATCCGCTCGAGAAAGCGGGCCTTTTTCACCGTGCTCTCGATCATCGTGACCGGAACGCCGGTTACGATCGCGAGCGGAATGGCCGGCAAGCCACCGCCCGAACCGATATCGACCAGCGACTCGCGCACCTGACCTGCGATGGTGAGGCTATCGAGCAGGTGCGGAACCAATTCGGCCGCGCTCTTCGCGCCGGTGAGGTTGAATTTGCGGTTCGCCTCCAGCACGGCTTCGCCATAGCGCGCGAGGCGCTCGAGGTGCTCGGGCGGCGCCCCGCCCGCCTCAAGAAGCGCGCGAAGCTCGCCCACGCTCGATGAAGAGTCCGACGATCGCGACGTCCGCGGGCGTGACGCCGGGAATGCGGCTCGCCGCGCCCAGCGTGCGCGGCCGCTGCGCGCTCAACTTCTCGCGCGCTTCGTGCGAGAGTGCCAAAAGTTCGGCATAATCGAAGTCCGCGGGGATGACGGCGCGCTCGGCCTTTGCCGCGCGTTCGATCGCGATCTCTTGGCGGCGCACGTAGCCCGCGATCTTCAGCTCGATCGCGACCCGCTCGCCGACGGCCGCGTCCAGCGGCGGAGCGAACCGATCGGCAATATCACCAAACTCGAGCGTCGGCCGCCGCAACGCATCGGCGAGCGTCGAACCCGCATCGAACTGCTGATCCTTGATCCGCTCGATGCCAACGCGCGTGCGCTCGGCGCGGGTTATCCCGGCGCGCAGCGCCGCCTGCCGCGCCTCGAACGCATCCCAAGCCAAATCGTCCACCAGGCCCATCTCGCGGCCAAGCGGCGTCAAGCGCGTGTCGGCATTGTCGTGACGGAGAATCACGCGATGCTCGGCGCGCGAGGTCAACATGCGATATGGCTCGTCGACGCCCTTGGTCACCAGATCGTCGATCAGCACGCCGATGTACGCTTGACTGCGCGACAGACGCAACGGCTCGCGGCCGTGCACGGCGCGCGCCGCGTTGATCCCGGCAACGAGGCCCTGTGCTGCCGCTTCTTCGTAGCCCGAGGTGCCGTTGAGCTGCCCGCAGTGATACAGCCCCGCAATGCGCCGCGTCTCGAGCGTATCGTGCAATTGCGTCGGGGGCACCATGTCGTATTCCACCGCGTACCCGGCGCGCACCATCACACATTCTTCGAGACCAGGAAGCGTGTGCAGCATCTGGATCTGAATCTCGGCGGGCAACGAGGTCGAAAAACCGCCGACATACAGCGTCGGTTCGTTCCAGCCTTCGGGCTCGATGAAGAGCTGATGCGACGGATTGTGCGCGAACTTCACCACTTTATCTTCGATCGACGGGCAATAGCGCGGACCGATACCTTCGATCAAATCGAGGCCATAAAGCGGCGAATACAGCAGATTATCGCGCACGAGTTTGTGCGTGCGTTCGCTCGTTTCGGTGACATAGCACGGCAATTGCGGACCGTAGAACGTCGCGTCGCTCGTGTAGGAAAACAGCAACGGCGTTGCGCTCGGCGCTTGCGTCAGCATCGCGTCGTAATCCACGGTGTTTTTATCGACGCGCGGCGGCGTCCCGGTTTTCAATCGTTTGGTCGGAAACCCCAAGCGGCGCAACGCGTG
>DATKPZ010000268.1:0-2609 GCA_035523815.1 Alphaproteobacteria bacterium | reverse complement strand
TTTCGTATCCTATTTCGATTACTACCAGCCTGAAGCGTACGTGCCCTCGACCGACACCTACATCGAGAAAGATTCTTCGATCAATGACGAGATCGAGCGGCTGCGACATTCCGCGACGCAGTCGCTGCTCACGCGCCCCGACACGCTGATCGTCGCCTCGGTCTCGTGCATCTACGGCCTCGGTTCGCCCTCCGATTACATGGAAATGTCGGCGAAGATCCGTATCGGCGACGAGATCGATCGCGATCTGCTCCTGCGCAAGCTCGTCGATATGCAGTATCGCCGTAACGATCTGAACTTGGTGCGCGGCACCTTCCGCGTCCGCGGCGACGTTCTCGAGTTCGTCAGCGTCGACGAAGAGCTGGTGCATCGCATCGAGTTCTTTGGCGATCAGATCGAGGCGATCAACGTGGTCAACTTGCTCACCGGGGAATACGTCGAGAGCAAGGACGAGTTGCTGATCTTCCCGGCCAAACATTTCATCACGCCCGATGAGAAGCTGCGGCGCGCGATCGCGTCGATCGAAGTCGAGCTGGACGACCGGCTGCGCTACTTCAAGGAGCACGGTAAACTGCTCGAAGCTCAGCGCTTGGAAATGCGAACGCGGTACGACCTCGATATGCTGCGCGAAGTCGGGTACTGCAACGGCATCGAAAACTACTCGCGCCATCTCACCGGACGCGAACCTGGTTCGACGCCCTGGTGCCTGTTGGACTTTTTCCCCGACGACCACCTGTACTTCGTTGACGAATCGCACGTGATGCTGCCGCAGGTGCACGCGATGTACGCGGGCGATCGCTCGCGCAAGTCGATCTTGGTCGAACACGGATTCCGCTTACCGAGCGCGCTCGACAATCGACCGCTGACCTACGAAGAATTCGAGGACCACATCAAGCAGATCGTGTACGTCTCGGCGACGCCGAGCACGTATGAGACCGGTCGCAGCGCGCAGACGGTCGAGATGATCATCCGGCCGACGGGCCTGGTGGATCCCGAAGTCGAGGTTCGCCCGACTCGCAATCAAGTCGACGACTTGATGGAAGAAGTCCGGCTGCGCACGGCGCGCGGCGAACGCGTGCTGGTGACGACGCTGACCAAGAAGATGGCCGAGGATCTGACCGACTTTTTGCTCGAGAACGGTCTGCGCGTGCGGTATCTGCACAGCGAAGTCGATACGCTGGAACGTGTGGCGATTCTGCGCGATTTGCGTCTGGGCGTCTTTGACGTGCTCGTCGGCATCAATCTTCTGCGCGAGGGGCTCGACCTGCCCGAGGTCTCGCTGGTCGGCATTCTGGACGCCGACAAGGAAGGCTACCTGCGAAGCTCTACGTCGCTGATTCAGACGATCGGCCGCGCGGCGCGCAACGTCGAGGGCAAGGTGATCATGTACGCGGATACCGTCACCGAGTCGATGGCGCGAGCGCTTGGGGAGACCAAGCGCCGCCGCGAGCTGCAGGTGGAATTCAACGCCGAGCACGGGATCGAACCGCGCAGCGTGCGCAAAGAAGTGCGCAACATTCTGAGCATGGTCGGCGCAACCGAGGAAACGGCCGCCGCGGTCCAGCTCGAAAAGATCCCGCGCGACGTCGCCATGAAAATGGCGGCCGACGTCGAGAAGAAGATGCGCGAATTTGCCGCCAACCTGGAGTTCGAGAAGGCTGCGGCGCTGCGCGACGAACTGATCGAGTTGCGCCGGGCGATCGGTGGGAATGAGTCGTTGCTCTTCCAAGGCAAGGCGCCCAAGATCTTCGATACGGCGTTGAAGGAGCTCGTGTAATGGTGTCTCGAGGCGATTTTCTCCAAGCCGGCGCCGTCGCCGGCGCGATCGGCGTTGCGGCCTCCGGCGAGGTCGCGCAAGCCGCCTCGCCCAGCGGAAAGCTCAAGATGCGCTGGTTCGGCGGGGGCGTCTACGAGCTCTCGTCCCCCGACGACAGCGCGATCGTTTTGGTCGATGCGTGGATCTGGAACAACACCGGCTGGACCGCCTTCAACATCCAAAAGCCGCCGGAACTTCAGAGCGCGGCCGCCTATGTGGCGCACTTGAAATCGCGCAATCCGCAGTACGTGCTGGTGGCGCTCACGCACGATCACGGCGATCACATGGGCGACTACTTCGAACTGCTGCAGGCGCTCGTCGCCGCCGGAATGCCGGTCATGACGACCGGCCAGAGCGACCTGATGCGCGTCGGGCTCGTGCCGAAATTCAAGGCGGCGAATCTCGACATGGCGACCCTCGTCGCGAACAAAGGGGCGGGCATGAACTTCGGCGGTGAGACCGCGCACGGCACGATTCATGCGTGGCTCGTTCCCGCGATCCATTCGACCGCTCTCGGGTATCCGCCGGCCGGATTCATGCTCGATATGGCGGGCACGCGCGTCTACGCCTCGGGCGACACGGATTACTTCGGCGACATGCATGACCTCGGGAAACGCTATCGCCCGCAGATCGGCATCGTCTGCACCGGCAATGGAGCCTTCACGATGGGGCCGAACGACGCGGCGATGACCTGCAAAGCTATGGGTGTCTCGCATGCCGTTCCGGTGCATTACGCCCACAATCCGCTCGTGCTCGGCGTCCATGCCGGCGACCAGTTTGCGGCCGCGGTCGC
>DATKPZ010000267.1:0-11968 GCA_035523815.1 Alphaproteobacteria bacterium | reverse complement strand
GCCTTCCCGATCGAATACGCAAAGCCCCAGCTCGTCGTCGCGAGCGCTTCGAAGCCAAGCGCCTCGAGCATTTTCGCTGATCCCACGTCCCAGGGATTCGGGATGATGAAGGCGCGATCGCGCGCGTGCAGGGTGCGAAAGGCCGTAGCCTTTTCCGATTGGCTCTTCAATTACTTCATCCGATCGTGAAACCTAGTGCGGCGGACGATCTCCGGCCATGATCACGTTCTGCGCCTTGAATTGGCCGCGCTCGACCGAGGCGCGAAACCGCCCGGTGACCGTTTGCGTCTGACCCTCGGTGACCGTTGGACTGCCGAACTGCACGACGTTGACGCATTGACTGTCGCAAACTTGGTAGAGCGTGATCGGGCCTCGACGGCCCTCTTTCGTTTGCACGTTCTTCACGGTACCGCTCACCGTTACGGTCTGTGAGTCGTAGGTCGACGCGCCGGCAACCACGGCCGACGGCGCAAGCGGCGCATCCGCGAGAGCCATGCCGGTCGCGATGCCGATACAGGCAATGAATGCAAAGAGTTTCAAGAGCTCGTCCCTCCGGGCTACGGCGAGGTCACCACAATCACGTTACGCGCCTGGATGATGCCGTTGGAAAATATGGAGTGGAATATCCCCGAGACCGTGATAGACTGCCCCGGCACGAATTTCGGCTTGGAGAACTCCACAACATTAATACAACGGCTATCGCATAAAGAGAACTGAGAAACCACTCCTCCTTGGATGGGGCGAACGACGATGTTCGCAGCGATCCCCAACACGGTGACGCTCTTGCGCTCGAATTGATTCGGGGTGGCGAGTATCCCTGAGGGCGCGAGCACGTTCGCGGCCAAAAGAACGGCGAGCACTTGCTTCAACACATCCTCACTATTCGCACTCCTCGCTGCAATCCTCTGCTGTCACAATTTCTATCATCCCGGCGTAGAGAAGCACGTGGGTAACGAGATTTCATTCGGCCCGTTCGTCCTGAGCGTTGCGCAACGCCGATTATGGCACAGTGGGTCTCGCGTTGCCCTCAAACCGAAGGAAGCAGAGCTCCTCGCTCTATTGGCTGAGCGCCGTCCCGGGACGATCAGCAAGGACGAGATCATCGAGCGCCTTTGGCGAGGTGCCGCTGCCAGTGATGCGGCGCTCACGCAAACCGTCTACCGTCTGCGCCGAACGCTCACCCAGTACGCCGGCGAGCGCGATTTCATCCGCACGATTCCCGGCATCGGCTTTCAATTTGCGGGCGGCTCGGCGATCGAAACGCGCAGCGACGAACTCGACGCGCTTCGGCCCGCCTTTTCGCTCTACCAGCGAGCCGTGCTCCAATACCGGCGGCGCAGCGAAACCTCGATCCTCGTCGCGATCCGTCTTTTGGAAAACGTCCACGCCGAAGACCCCGAGTACGTTCCCGCGCTCGTCGTGCTCGCGAAGGCTTACACGACGGCGGGGATCCGGCTCTTCCTCCCACCTCAGGAAGCCTATTGGCGCGCTCGCCGCGCGCTGGAAACCGTCATCGAACGCGATCCGGCTTCGGCCGACGCGTTCGCGACGCTTAGTACGTTGCTCTTGTTTTTCAACGGAGACCGGGAAGCGGCGCGCAGAGCCGCCGAGCGCGCGCTCTCGCTCGCACCCCATGCGCCGTCGGCGCACAAAGCAGCAATGTGGGAGCGTCTTTCGCGGGGAGACTTCGCCGCCGCGCTGACCCAAGCGGATCTCGCGGTGCGCTCGGGACCGGCCTCGCAGCAATCGACCACGATGCTCGGGACGGTCTTGTACATGGCCGAGCGTTACGATGACGCCCACGCCTGCTTCGAGACCGCGCGTATTCTCGACCCATTGAATACGACCTCGCTCTTTTATGACGCGTGCACTTACGTGATGACCGGCGACTACGATCGAGCCGAGTATTTGCTGAGCATGATGACGGGTGTCGACATGCTCACCCGCATCATCGCCGTGCGCGGATATATCGCCGCCAAGCGCGGCGATACCGACGAATCGGCGCGCGCCGCCGGCGCCTTGGGTTCCTCGAGAATTCCTTGTCACATCGCTCTTTGCACCATTCATGCGGCACGAAACGATATGAGCGGCGCGGCCGCCCTCCTCGAACGCGCGCTGCATACTCGCGAACCCGGTCTCTTTCTTGTCACGGTCGACCCGATGTTCGCGACGCTGCGCGCGGGCCGGCCGGAACTCGCCTCAAGCATAGAACGCGGACGCCCCGCACAGTGTGACCGTTGCGGCACAGCCTTGAACGCGCGCGAGGTTCGTGTTACGTCGTGTGATGACACTACGCTATCCCGCGCGCTATTGTGCGAGCAGTGTCGTGAGTGACTGACACGATCGGACGCCTTGATAGCCGGCGTCCGATTTTCCATTGTTAGGTTTTGTTGAGACGTTGTGGCGAGCTTATGACACCCTGAGAAGCGTGTGGGATTGCACCCAGCAATCCGGCATCTTCACAGAAAAGGAAAAGCAAGCACATGCAACGTCACTTGTTCCGGCGTTCATTGGTTGCACTCCTCATGACACTCGCTTTTTTCGGCCAGGTAACGTGGGCACTGGCCGGAACGACGGGCGGTCTGAGCGGGATTGTAACCGATAACACCGGCCATCCGGTCGCCGGCGTCAGCGTTAAGGTCACGTCGGCATCGCAAGTTGCCTCAACCAAGACGGACGGCACGGGACACTTCGTGTTCCTCACGCTCGCTCCGGACACGTATACCATCTCGCTGGAAAAAGCCAGCTACAACCCGGCGTCGATCGCCGGCGTAACCATCTTCGCCGATCAAGATCAGACGCTGGCGCTGCACCTCACCAAGCTGCAGACCATCGCGAGCGTCGTCTCGACGAACGCGGGCTCGGTCGTAAAATCGGGCGTCGGCGCCGATCTCTACAACGTCAACGCCGCCTCGATTCAGGCTGCCTCGGCGATCGGCGGCGGCGGCAACCTCAATAGCGCCTACTCGGCGATCGCGTCGGTTCCGGGCGTGACCGTGGCCTCGGGCGGAATGGGCTGGAATCAGCCCACGTATATCCGCGGCGCTCAGGGATTCTTCTCGGGGTTCGAGTACGACGGCATCCCGGTGAACCGCGCCTTCGACAACTACGTCGCCTCGACTGAGAGCAACACCGGGTTGCAAGAACTCGAGGTGTACACCGGGGGCGGACCGCCGTCGAATTCGTCGTCGGGAACCTCGGGGTTCATCAATCAGGTGATCAAAACCGGAACGTATCCGGGCTACGCGTCACTCAGTGGCGGCATCGGTTCACCGACCTTCTATCACCAAGCCAAGGTCGAGGCGGGCGGCGCAACGCCGGACCGCCGGTTCAGCTACTACGTCGGTCTCTCGGGTTACAACCAGGACTATCGAAACCTCGACAGCTCCAACGGCGCGAGCCTGATGAATCCGGGCGACGTATACTCCGGCTATTCACTCATGGGCCTGAGCACCGCGCTCAACGGCGTGCCGCGCAGTCTCGCACCGCTGTGCGAAGCGGGCACCAACGTCACGCCGTCGGGCGTTTCGAGCTTGCCCTGGTTCAACACCGAAGGAACCACTAGCGGCGTCGCGGCACAACCCACCAACTGCTACATCCCCTACACCGGTTCGTACGGTAACGGGGGCGTTGAGGCGGCCATCGCGGACCGTGAAGACGTGGCCAATTTTCACTTCCACGTCCCGCGCAAGAACGGCCTGAGCGATGACCTCCAGCTCCTGTGGAGCGCATCGGCAATGCAGACGGCCCCGTATTCGAGCGCAAACGATGCCGGCGGATACGGACCGTACACCCTGGCGGTGACGGGAAATGCCTACTGCCCGCCGTCGGGTTCGATCGGCGGCAGCGCATGCGCGCCGAATTATCCCTACTACGTCGACGCGCAGGTCTATAACGCGCCGTTCGGCACGCCGATTTCCGGCTTGTCGCTCGAAAACTACTATCAGCCGTCGAGCCCGACGGATCGCGGCTTCAATGCCGAGATTCCCGCCAACGCTCGTGACACGGTCTGGAATGACACCGGCATCGTGAAGGCCCAGTACACGCGCGAACTCTCGAGCAGCGCTTACGTGCGCGCATTCGCCTACACGTTCTTCTCGGATTGGACCCAAGCCGGGGCCAACTCCGCATGGAACGCGTATGCGAACTACGGGGTCGGACCGGTCGATTATAATACCGACTCGGCGAACTACGATCTGATCACGCATACCGCGGGCGGCGAATTGCAGTTCGCCGATCAGCTCAGCAGCCAGCATCTGCTCCAGTTGACGGCAAACTACACGACCGCCAACGTGATGCGTTTCAACAACGACGGCTATACCGGCGGCTCGTCCCCGATCGGCTACGTGGCCAACAAGAACGGCGCGTATAGCTGTTACGACCCCACGACCGGAGCCGCGGAGCCCTGCGCTCCCGGAAACTCGTACGAAAGCAGCTCCGTCAGCGGTCCAACCGGAACGGCTCCAGCCGGAAGTCCGGCTGCACTTGCAAACGCGCAGTGGGTCACCCTCTGGAACGGCGACTCCAGCGGTTCCTACAACACGGTCGACCCGAACTTCTCGTTCGTATCGCTCAGCGACCAGTGGCGTCCAAGCGACAAGCTGCTGTTCAATGCCTCGGTACGATTCGAAAATTACGAGTACGGCTTGAACTCCGCTGCGACGGCCGCGACGGACTTCTACGCGCAGATCCTGCAGCAAGACGTCTGCGTCAACTCGGTCGGAACGGTCTACTCGCAGCAGCTGCTGCCGGGTCAGCCGCCTCCCGCACCGATCATCTACACCGCAGCGTGCCCGGCGGGTTACAACCATCCGAACTTCTCGGCAAACTCGCCGACGAGTTACACGATCGCCGACATCTCGCCGCGGTTCTCGATGACCTACACGGAGTCACCCGACACCGTGTGGCGCCTCTCGGCGGGCCGCTTTACCGAGCCGCCGATCTCGGCGTCGGTGCAGTATCTCAGCAACTCAGGAAACGAGCTGAGCATCTGGGCCGCCGGTCTTCCCCTCGGCTTCAACTCGCCGTTCCACCCGATTCCGGCGATGAGCGCGGATCAATTCGATCTCTCGCTCGAGCGTCGGATCCGCGGAACGGACATGAGCTTCAAGATCACGCCGTTCTACAGCATGACCAACGGATACCAAGAACAGGCCTTCATCGGAACGAACTTCGTCACGCAAGCGCCGGTCGGGCAATTCCGCACGATGGGCACCGAGCTCTCGCTCCAAAAGGGCGACTTCTCGCGCGACGGATTTTCGGGCCAGCTCGCGCTGACCTATACCGATGCGAAGGTCAAGTACACCAACTTCTACGGAGCGAACCAGATCGCGACCGTCAACACCGCGATCCAACAGTTCAACCTGCTCACGAAGAACGGGGGCGGATGTCCGTACTACAACGGCGGCAACTGCGTCGCGGCCGGAACCGCGCCGCCGGCCACCGCGATCTACAATCCGTACTACGGAGATTCGGTTCAGCCGATGCTCAATCAGTACGGATGGTACGCGCCGGGTTCGACGGGACTCTCACCCACCGATAACCCGAGCACGGCCTACTACGACTCGCCGCTCGACGCAACGCTGATCCTCAACTACCGTAAGGCCAAGTGGGCGATCACGCCGTCGCTGCAGCTCACCGAAGGAAACTCGTACGGCGGACCGCTCGACGTCGTCGGCGTCGATCCGCGCACGTGCGCGCAAAACTCGGCAACGGCGGGCATCACCGCGGTCTCACCGAATACGAATCCGTATCAGTGCGATGCACTCTCGGATGTGGGAACGTATTCGACTGCGGCTGCCTCGCTCTACGTGCCGAACTTCCAGACCGGTTCGTTCGCCTCGCCGGGCGAATTCCGCAATCCATGGGTTCTGGCGACGAACCTGCAGCTGTCGTATGACATCTCGCCGAAAATCACCGCCACGCTCACCGTCGCGGATATCTTCCACACGTGCTTCGGCGGTTCGAAGGAACCGTGGACGAACGCGTATCCCGCCGGCCCGAACTATTGCTCGTATATCGCCAATGGTTTTTACGCCGGCAACTTCTACAACGGAACCGGACCGAATGACACCGCGGCCAACGGGTTTACCCCGTACCCGTGGCAAGAGCAATCGTATACTCCGGCTCTCAACGACAACCTCGGAAATAATCCGCCACCGCTCAACGTCTACTTCCAAGTCAACGTGAAGTTGTAGGCGTAGCGATCGAACGGGCGCCGGTCAATGACCGGCGCCCGCTCCTTTGACGATCAAACCGGCCGCTGCGGCGAGCATGAGTACGGCAAAGAGGCCGCGCAGGATCTTCTCGGGCAAGCGCTTGGCGAGATTGACGCCGTGAGGCACCGAGATGACACCGCCCGCAGCCAACGCAATTCCGGGAATCCAGTTCACGTCGTGCGCGCTCGCGTAGGTGATGATGCTCACCACGGTTCCCGGAGCCACCAAGGCGAGTCCCATCCCCTGTGCGGCAACCTGTGAGAGCCCGAAGAGCGCCGACATTGCCGGCACCGAGAACACCGCGCCGCCGACACTAAAGACGCCCGAGAGCGTTCCACCGATGGCGCCGACGACGCCGGCGAACGGCCATGGAAAGGTGCGTGGCGCATGCAACCCTTTCGGACCGAAGGTGCGCCAGAACATCTGTGCGGCAATCGCCGCGATGAAGATCCCGAATGCCACGCGCAGCGGCGCGCTTGGAAGCACGGTTGCGACGTGAGCGCCGATATAGGTGAAGGGTACGGCCGTTACCGCGAGGGTCAGCGCAAGGCGAGCGTCGAGGCCGATCTTACGAATGTAATTCCACAGACCCAAGAGTACGTTGGGAACGATCATCACCATCGCCGTACCCTGGGCCACTTGTTCGGTGTAGCCGAAGAAGACGCCGAGCACCGGAATCCCGATGAGCCCGCCCCCGATGCCGAACAAACCACCCAGGTAGCCGAACACCACACCTAACAAGAGATAGATAACCACGCTGAGCAGCATGAGCGCCATTATACGGCAATTGAGAAGCTCTTGATTGCGATTTGAGTGATATTTGGTCCCGAGGTGCGGCGAAAGTCGCAGATTGAGTAAATGTGCGGGCGCACGCTGGTATGGCTATGCAAAACCAACATTTCATGCGTTCCCTGGGGTCGATCGCACTGAGCGGCGCTCTCGGCCTTGCACTGCTCGGTGCCGCGGGCGGCGATGCCGCAAACTCGGCAGACTCGCAATTCGCTCAGGCGGCCATGCACGAACTGCTCCAGAGCGTTTCCAACGCCGACGTGGCGCAGTCCGGCGGCGACGCGCACATGAAGTCGCTCGCCACGACCATTCAGTATGACGAGGTCGCAATCGGAAACCAGCTCGGTTCCCTCGCGAACTTTTACGGCATTTCGGTTTCGACCGACGCGCCCAAGGCGGACACCGATGCCGCGGGCTACGCGGCGAACCAAACCAAGTCGCTCCAGACGCTGATCGGCCTGTTCGAGAGCGAGGAGCAGAACGGCGGCGGCGCACAGCTGCGAACGTTTGCAAGCCAAGCGGTCCCCGTGCTCCAAAAAGATCTGCACGCGCTCCAGGAGAGCCAATAGCGGTCACAGTTCGGCTCGCTCGCGCGTCGAAACCCTCGGTGAAAAGGGGGTTTCGACGCGATGCGACGCTTAGCGCTCTTGGGACTGGCGCTGCTGATGTGCGGGTTTACCGCCGGAGCGCCGATGGCCGGCTTCGGCGGAGCGACGAGATGGATCAATAGTCCCGCACTTACGCCGGCCGATCTCCACGGTAAGGTGGTCCTGGTCGACTTTTGGGAATACACCTGCCTAAACTGCTTGCGCACCTTACCGTACCTGCGCGAATGGTACAAGCGCTATCATGGCGACGGCTTCGTGATCGTCGGCGTGCACACGCCCGAGTTCACGTTCTCCGGTGACCCCTCCGAAGTGGAAAGCGCAACGAAACGGCTCGACATTGCGTGGCCGGTCGCGGTTGACGACGACCGCGCGATCTGGAACCACTTCGGCGTGAACGAGTGGCCGACGGAGCTGCTCTACGATCAAAGCGGCCGTCTCGTGGACGTTCAGCTCGGTGAAGGCGCCTATCCGCAAACCGAAGCCAAGATTCAAGCGCTTCTTCACGCCGCAAATCCATCGCTCGCGCTTCCACCCTTGATGGCCCTCCTTCCGCAAGACAGTTATCTCAAGCCGGGGTCGGTGTGTTATCCGCATACCGAGGAAGTGCTGGTGGGACGATCGCGCATCGCCGACGCGCCGACATTCGGAGATCCGTCGCTCGACCTTGCGTATCACGATACGGGCACGCACCGCGACGGCGCCGTGTATCTCGACGGATTCTGGCACGTGACCCAGCAAGCGGTGATGTACGGCGGCGGCGGAGGGTCGTTCGACATGACCTACCACGCGATCGACGTCACCGTCGTCATGACGCCGCCGAGCGACAAGAGCAGTCGCGTCGTAGTGACGCAAGACGGAAAGCCGCTGCCGCACGAGGACGCCGGAGCCGACGTTCGCTACGACGCAAATGGGACATCCTATGTAGACGTCGACGCGTCGCGCGCCTATCAGATCGTCGAGAACAAGAACTTCGGAACGCACGATTTGCGCCTGTGGCCGCAGGTCTACAACACGGGAATCTACGATTTCGCCTTCGAGTCGTGCGAGGTCCCGGGCACACACTAACCCGAAGTCCCGCATCGTGCGTAAGATACTGCTGGGACTTCTCGCCGGCGCGAGCGCGGGCTACGTTGCGGTCAGAGCCGCTCAAGCGATCGCGCTCGGGTTCTCGCGCGTAGAGGCGGTCTCGAGTGACGCGGCAGCCTACGGACGCGCGCGCCGCACCCTGACCGTGGCCGGCACGCTCCGCTCCACCCTCTCCACCCTCGCGTTCGCCTACGGGCCGCTCGCGCCAAGCGCGGCTCGCGCTCTAGAGCCGCTGCCGCGCTGGCTGCGTCCAGGAGCATTTTTCGGGGCGCTCGCGCTCGTCTCGAGCATCGTCGAGTTGCCCGTCACCTTCGTCGAAGATTACGCGCTCGAGCGGCAATACGGGCTGAGCGATCAATCCTCGCGCGCCTTTCTCGCCGATTGGGGTAAGGGCACGGCGATCTCGGCGGTCGTGGCAGCGGGGCTCGCGCTTCTCGGCGGCGTCGCGGTGCGGCGATTCCGCACGAGCTGGCCGATCGTCGCCTCACTGGGCATGCTCCCGCTCTTCGTGCTGGCCAACCTCATCGTGCCGATCTACATTCTCCCGCTGTTCAATCGATTCGAGCCGCTCCGCGGACCCCTCGAGGAGCGCTTGCGCGCGCTCGCCTCGCGTTTCGATGTTGGGAATGCCGAGATCTTGCGTATGGATATGAGCCGGCAAACCAAGAAAGCCAACGCGTTTGTCGCGGGTATCGGGTCGACGCACCGAATCGTGCTTGGCGATACGCTCATCGACGCGTTCGAGCCCGACGAAATCGAATTCGTCGTCGCGCACGAGCTCGGGCACTACGTCACCCGCGACACCTGGCGGATGATCGCGCTCGCCGAAACCGTCACCGCAACACTGCTTGCCGTCGTTGCGCTCGGTCTGCGCGACGACGAATCGCATGACAGCGTCTTCCTGCTGCGCATCGCCGCGTGGCTCGGAGCCGGAACGCTCGCCGTCCGGCCGGCAATCAATGCCTTTTCGCGCTCACGTGAGTGGGCGGCCGACCGCTTCGCACTCGCGACGACCGGCGACGCGCGCAGCGGCGCAGCGGCATTCCGCCGCTTGCGCGATCAAAACCTGGCCGAAGAGGAACCGCCCGCGTGGTACGAGTTCCTCTTCGCCTCACATCCAAGTTTGGGCAAGCGCATCGGCGCGCTGGAATCGGCTTAGTTCGCGTGAACCGGCTTCTTGACCGACGTGGTGACGAACTCGAGCAGATCGGTGTTGAGCCGATCCTTCATCGTTGACGGCAGTCCGTGCGGGCCGCCCTCGTAAACCTTGAGAATCGAACCTTTCACCAGTTTCGCACTGGCAAGTCCGGCGGCTTTGATCGGGACGATCTGGTCGTCGTCACCGTGCACGATCAACGTAGGAATCTCGAGCTGACTCATCTTCTTGAGGTCTTCGGTGAAATCGGTTTCGGAGAACGCCTTGATGCAATCGTAGCTCGCCGGCATTCCCGCGAGCATACCCGCCAGCCAGAATGAATCGCGAAGCCCTTGCGAGACCTTCGACCCCGCCCGGTTTGCACCGTAGAACGGTCCCGAAAGATCTTTCCAGAACTGCGAACGATCGGCGAGGACGCCGGCTCGAATTTGATCGAACGCCTCGAGCGGCGTACCGTCGGGATTGTTCGCCGTCTTGAGCATCAACGGCGGTATCCCGTCGACGATCACCGCGCCTGCCACGCGTTCGTCGTGATTGGCGACGTAGCGAGCGACTTCGCCGCCGCCCGTCGAATGCCCGACATGAATCGCGCTCTTTAGATCGAGCTTTTCGGTGAGTTGCGCTAAATCATCGACATACGTGTCCATGTCGTTCCCGTCGAACGGTTGGCTCGAACGGCCGTGCCCGCGGCGATCGTGCGCGATGCAGCGATAGCCCTTGGATGAGAGAAAGAACATTTGATCTTCCCATGCATCCGCGTTGAGCGGCCAGCCATGGCTAAAGACGATCGGCTGCCCTTTTCCCCAGTCTTTGTAGTAGATCTCGGTCCCATCGCGCAAAGTGATCGTTGGCATATGCTACTCTCCATTTTCAAGAGGGGGCCACCAGCGTACCCTGCCGATGAAGTAGACGCAAGCACCCGCCATAAGAGTAACGAGCCCATATTTAATGGCCGACGCTCCGGTGGAGAAAAATATATAGATCCATCCCGAAAGTGCAAGCAAGGCCGGGAGGGGATAGAGCCACATCCGGTAGGGCGCGCGCTCCCCGCGCGCCCGCATCACGAAGAGCGCGATGATCTGCGCGACCGATTGCACGAGCACGATCCCCGCCGTGAGGGCGTTGATCACTTGGTCGAGCGTGAAGAAGCAAGCGACCAGCGCGATTCCGCCGATCACGAGGAGCGAGACGTCGGGAAAGCGATGGCGGGTGTGGACGTGCGCGAAGGGGCGCAAGAAATTTCCGTCGAGCGCGGCTGCATAGGGAATACGCGAGGCCGCTAGCAGGTTGCCGTAGACCGATCCGAAGGCGGTAACGAGGATCAGCAGCGTGATGCCCACTGCGGCCGGTACACCCAATACCCGTTCGACGATCGTCGAGGCAAGATGCTGACCGAGCGGCGGGGTCGTTCCATCGGCAAGCGGCACGAACTGCTGCCACGGAACCGCGCCGAGCACGCCGGTCTGCAGCACGATATACGTCGCCGCCACCAAGAGTATCGAAATGCCGATCGAGCGCGGCAGGGTGCGCGCCGGCGTAACGACTTCGTCGGCAATCGTATTCGCTGCGTTGTACCCGACGTAGTCATACATGGCGATGATGAGCGCCGATCCGAGTCCGGCGCGCAGGCCTCCCCACAGCGAGTCGCCCGGAGCAAATGCAAAGGCCAGGTGCGGCGACCAGTGGATGAACGCGGCGCCGGCGGCGCAGAGCAGCGTCGCCACCGCGACTGCTCCAAGCCAAACGCTTATGCGTTCGATCGTCTTGATGCCGCGATAGAGTGCGAAGAGGGTCACCGCGCCGACGGCAACGGCAAGCAGCTTGAGCCCGTAGCGTGAACCGGCCAGCGCGGGAACGAGATATCCGGCGTAGCTGGCAAACCCGATGTAGCCGCTCGCCAGCAAAAGTGGTGCAGCGAAAATCGTTTGCCACACGAAGAGAAACGCGATCAGCGCCCCCGCGCCCGTCCGGCCGAAGACCGACAACAGATATCCATACGTTCCGCCCGAGCGCGGATAGGCTGAGCCAAGCTCGGCCCACACGAGACCGTCGCAGAGCGCGAGTGCGGCGCCGAGAAGCCAGCCGATGAGCGAAAGCGGCCCGTGAAGCGC
>DATKPZ010000266.1:0-5736 GCA_035523815.1 Alphaproteobacteria bacterium | reverse complement strand
ATTTCGAAGATCATGTCGAAATGCGGCATCTCGGTGCTCGACAGTTACCGCGGGGCGCAGCTCTTCGACATCATCGGGTTGCACGAGTCGATCGCCGAACGCTGTTTCGACGCCTCCTCGCCGCTCTCGGGGCGAACCTTTGCACAGATCGAGCAGCAGGTGCGCGAGACCTGGAGCCACGGTGACGGCGAGTTGCCCGATTACGGCTGGATTCGCTTCCGCCGCGGCGAGCTCGCGGAGATTCATAGCTGGCAGCCTACGACCATTCGCGCGCTGCAAAGCGCCGCGGGCGTCGCGCGCGGCACGGCGGCGGTCGATCTCGATGGCGCCTGGAAGATCTACACGCAAAGCGTGCAGGAGCGCGGTATCCACGAATTGCGCGACCTCGTCACCCTGCGACCTGCCGGTCCGGACGTCGGCGTGCATGAGGTCGAGCCGGTCGACGCGATCGTGCGCCGCTTCGTGGCCAGCGCGATGTCGCTGGGCAGTTTGAGCCCGGAAGCGCATCGCACGATCGCCGAAGCCATGAACGAGCTCGGCGCGCGCTCCAACACGGGCGAAGGCGGCGAAGACGCTCCGTACGACAATAAGATCAAGCAGGTCGCCTCGGCGCGGTTCGGCGTGACCGCGGCCTATCTCGCGCGAGCGCAAGAGATAGAAATAAAAATTGCGCAGGGCGCCAAACCCGGCGAGGGCGGGCAGATTCCGGGACACAAAGTCACCGAGTTGATCGCGCGCTTGCGCCACGCGCAGCCGGGAGTCGGGCTCATCAGCCCGCCGCCGCATCACGACATCTACTCGATCGAAGATCTCGCGCAGTTGATCTGGGATCTCAAGTGCGTCAATCCGCGCGCAGCGGTCGGCGTAAAACTCGTCTCCGAGCTCGGCGTGGGCACGGTCGCGGCGGGCGTCGCGAAGGCCTATGCAGACTTCATCACCGTCGCCGGATATGCCGGCGGCACGGGTGCATCGCCGCTTTCGTCGATCAAGTATGCCGGAAATCCGTGGGAGTTGGGACTTGCCGAAGCCCAGCAAGTGCTGATGCATCACGGCTTGCGCGGACGCGTGCGGCTGCGCACCGACGGCGGGATCGCGACGGCGCGCGACGTGGTCATCGCGGCGCTTCTCGGCGCCGACGAGTTTGCGTTCGGCACGGCGGTGCTCGTCTCGCTCGGCTGCGACATGGCGCGCCAGTGTCACCTCAACACGTGCCCGGCCGGCATCGCGACGCAGAACCCCGAGCTGCGCGCGAAATTCCGTGGAAAAGTCGAGCACGTCGTGCGCTTCTTCACGAATCTCGCGCAGGACGTGCGCGGATTGCTCGCTTCGCTCGGACTGCGCAGCCTGAACGAAGCGATCGGACGCGTGGACTTACTCGATCAAGTTCGCGATGACGGCGGACTGGATCTGGGAGCGATGCTCGCGCGCACCGGCGCTGGGCCCATTCGTCATGAAGGCGGCCGCAACGATCGTCCGGTCGACCGCGCACCGCTCGATCTGGCGTGGATCGAGCCGGCATTGCGCGCCGCCCGCAGCGGAACTCCGTACCACCGGCGCGAGCGCGTGAGCAATTCGGACCGCACGCTTGGCGCTCGCCTCGCGGGCCATCTGGCGCTGGCCGAGCTGCCGCAAACGCCCGATCTGCACTTCGAGTTGCACGGCACGGCCGGTCAATCGTTCGGAGCGTTCGCAACCGACGGCATGAGGCTCGAACTCGACGGTTCGGCCAATGACTACGTGGGTAAAGGATTGTGCGGCGGCGCGCTGGTGCTCCGTGCCAGCGGAGCAATCGGGCGCGCGGCCGAGCCCCAGGTCATCATGGGCAACGTCGCGCTCTACGGCGCGACGGGCGGCTCGCTGTTCGCGGCCGGTGCGGCCGGCGAGCGCTTCGGCGTCCGAAATTCCGGTGCGGTGGCCGTAGTCGAAGGCGTCGGCCAGCACGGCTGCGAGTACATGACCGGCGGCACCGTCTTGGTGCTCGGCAAAGCCGGAAGCAATTTCGGCGCCGGCATGACCGGCGGGGTTGCGTACGTCTACGATCCCGACGGCTCGTTCGTTCGCGAGCGGCGGTACAACGCTGATTCGGTGACGTGCGAACCGCTCGCGAGTGCATCGAGCGACGCGCTCGTCGTGCGCGAGTTACTCGCGGCGCACGCGAACGCGACGCGCAGCCCGCGCTCGAAGCGATTGCTGCACGAAGCCGAAGAGACGCTGCAGCATATCCTGCTCGTCAGACCTCGTTAACTCTTTACTTCATCGCTTCGGCGCGGAGACGAATCTGATGCAATTGCCACAGATGAATGAAGCGCTGCAACTCTTCTTGCGTTTCGGGTTCGATGTCGGTGAACTTCATGCCGTGCGCGAGTTGCTTGGTCGCCGGTACGTAAAACGTTGAGAGCACGGTCGCGGCCATGCGCATCGGCGAAAAGGGCGGTGGAGTGCTCTTGACGGTTTCGGGCCGCAACCCGAACGGAGTCTGCTTGAAGACTTCTTTCTCGATCGTGAGTTCGCCGATGAATTCGTCGGGAAGCTGAAAATCCAAATCGAGAACCGAGCCCTTGATGAAATCCTCGTCGGTCGAGAGCCGCAAGCCGCCGGCCGAGAGGTCGTTTGCCCTCCCGTGGCGTCGTCCCGGTCGACCGCGTAGCGTGTAAAGCACATCGAACTCCACGGGCATGCGAAAGGCCGACCGTTTTTGCGGCGTCTTAGCCTGACTTTTCGTATCGCCCTTGGACGCGTCGCTGCGCCGATTCCGAAAGAAGAACACGCGAGGGTTGGCGTTGTCGCGGGCAGGCCCCGCTTCCTGCTCACCCTAAGACCACCCGTGGATGCTCCACCAACGGTTGGTCGAAGCGCTTGGCGCGGACGCAGTTAAGACGGCGCCCGAGGACCTGCGCGCCTACGCATTTGACGCCTACTCGCAAGGACGGCTGCCTTCGGCGGTGGTCCTCCCGTCGAACACGCGCGAGGTGAGCGCGATCGTCAAAATAGCACGCGATTGCGGCGAGCCGATCGTGCCTCGCGGTGCGGGTACCGGGCTTTGCGGCGGCGCCGTCCCAATCGACGGCGGCATCGTCATCTCATTCGCTCGGATGAACCGCGTGCTGGCCTACGAGCCCGCGCGGCGCCGCGCGTGCGTACAGCCGGGGCTGATCAATCTCGACCTCTCGCATGCGAGCGCGCGCGACGGTCTCTTTTACGCGCCCGATCCTTCCTCGCAACGCATCTCGACGATCGGCGGCAACATCGCGACCAATGCCGGCGGCCCGCATTGTCTCTCCTACGGCACCACGATCAATCACGTGCTCGCGCTGGAGATCGTCGACGATCGCGGCGAAGTTTTCATGACGGACATCGATCGGCCCGGATACGATCTCACCGCAGCGCTCGTGGGCAGCGAGGGTACGCTGGGTCTGGTCACCGCTGCCTGGGTGCGCCTCATGCGCTTGCCCGAAGCCGTGCGTGTGTGGCTCGCAACCTTTCCCGACGTCGAGTCCGCCTCCGACGCGGTCTCGACGATCATCGCCGCGGGCATCGTACCCACCGCGCTCGAGATGATGGACGCGGTGGCAACGCGCGCAGTCGAGGCAGCGTTCACGGCCGGATACCCGACGGACGCGGGCGCGGTGCTCCTGATCGAACATGCCGGACCGGAAGAAGACATGAATGCGTACGAGCACGAGATCGAGCGCATCGCGCGCGAACGCGGCGCCAACTCGTGGCGCGTCGCGCGATCCGCCGTCGAGCGTGAGGCGCTGTGGGCCGGGCGCAAGGGCGCGGCCGGGGCCATGGGACGCATCGCACCAAACTACTACGTGCAAGACGTTTGCGTGCGGCGCAGCACGCTACCGCAGGCGTTGCACACGATCGAGCGCATCGCCCGCGACCACCGGCTCACCATGGCGAACGTCTTTCACGCCGGTGACGGGAACCTGCATCCGCTGATCTGCTACGACAAGCGCGACAAACGGCAGGTCGCAGCAGTGATCGAGTCGGGCAACGAGATCCTGCGCATGGCGGTGGACTTAGGCGGCACGGTTTCCGGTGAGCACGGCATCGGTTTCGAAAAACGCGAAGCCATGACCGCAATTTACACGACCGAGGACCTCGCTGCAATGGCCCGCGTGCGCGAAGTTTTCGATCCGGGGCGCATCTTTAATCCCGAAAAGATTTTTCCGGCCGGCGTGCGCTGCCCCGAAGTCGCACCCATCGCATGACGATCGAGTCGATCGCGCAACTGCTCGGTTCCTGCGCGCGCGAACGCCGAGCGGTTGTGGTTAGCGGGGGCAACACGCTGCGCGGCATGGGGCTTCCGCCGCTGCGCGCCGACGTCACGCTCTCGACCCTCGATCTGAATCAGATCGTCGAGGATGCGCCCGACGATCTGACCATAGCGGTGCAGAGCGGCGTCCGCCTGCGCACGCTTTCGACACGGCTGGCAAAATACGGAACCCAGGTCCCGTTCGACGCGCCGCGCGCGGCGGATGCGACCGTCGGCGGCACGCTGGCCGCCGGATGGCTCGGACCGCGCCGGCACGTGTACGGCCGGCCACGCGATTTCGTTATCGGTTCGATCGCGGTACTGGCCGACGGCACGATCACGCATGCAGGCGGCATGGTCGTCAAAAACGTCTCCGGCTATGACTTGAGCCGGCTGTACGTCGGGTCGTTCGGCACGTTGGCGGTGCTCGTGCAAGTCAACTTGAAGACGATCGCCGCGCCGCCGGCGGGGCGAATGTTTCATCTTCGTTTACCAGATGGAACGCGCGAACGCGCACTCGCGCAGTTCGCGCAGCTCGGGGTTGCCCCGTCCGCGGCATTTTGGATCGAAGGCCATCGCGGCTCGGTCGACGGCGACGACGGACCCGAAGGCCGGATGTCGGTCTTCCTCGAGGGCTCACCCAACCTGCTCGAGCGAGCGACGCGCGATTTGCGCTCGGCGATGGGACGAGCGGGAGTTCCCGAAACGCGGATCGTCGACGCCGGCGCGCGCGAGTCGTTCGAGCGCATCGTCGACGCTTACGTCGCGTGCCTGGGGGAACGTTCGGTCACCTATCGCATCGCCGCATTTCCCGACGACGTGCTGCACCGGGCGGATCGTTGCAAAGCCCTGGCCGAACGCTTCGAACTGCGTACGGACACGATCGTCGACGCGATGAACGGCGACCTGATCTTTCGCGTCAGCGATCTCGACTCGCAGGCCTTTGGTACGAAGATCGAGATGTTCGACGACGCGCTTCATGACGACGAGCCCCGCGCCGTGGTCATCGCGGGCAATCACTCCAGCCGTCCGATGCTCAACGTGTGGGGGGAGCCGCCCGACGGCCTCGACCGGATGCGCGAGCTCAAACGGCAATTCGATCCCGGAAACATTTTGAATCCCGGGCGCTTCGTGGCGGGACTCTAACGAGAGATGTTTGGCGACATCGTCTTCGCGCTGCGCACGGTTCTGGGCAGCCCCGAGCGCCTGCGCGCGCTCTTCGCTGCAGGCCCCTCCACGGCGATCGAACTCGTGCGTTTCATGACGCGCATCGTTCCGATATCAGCCGCGAATTTGGAAGCGATTCGCGAACGTGCTGCGAGGATTCCCGATCCGCAACTGCGCTCGCAAGCACTGGCAAGCGTCGACGGGAAGGCCTATCACGTTGCCGGCGCCTGTATTCTCGCGACGTTCCTTTCACCCGAGGCGGCGCGGCGCTACGTGGCAATCGTCGCGCCGCTCGAGACGATCTACGA
>DATKPZ010000265.1:0-9466 GCA_035523815.1 Alphaproteobacteria bacterium | reverse complement strand
ACTGCGCGCCGTACGGTCGCGCCGAATTTCCCAACGATTTTCTCGAGCGCGAATTAGTCGTCCGCGCCTACGGCCGCGACGGGCGCATCGCCGATGCGGTCGTTGCCGCGCCGGGCCACGCCGAAGCTGCGGCCGCGGCCTTTCTGGCAAAGGATCGCGTTGCCGAAGTGCACGTGCGTCATCGCAGCTACACGTGTTTCGACTTCAAGATCGTGCGCGCATGAGCACGGCTCCGTTCTACGGCGTGACCACGACCGGCGTCTATTGCCGGACCGGCTGCGCGAGCCGTCGCCCGCTCGCGCGCAACGTGCGCTTTTTCAAGGACGCGAAGGCGGCACGCGACGCAGGCTTTCGCGCGTGCAAGCGTTGCCGGCCGGATGACGTCGCCGCCGTCGACGCTCGCATCGTGCAGGCGTGCCGCGTACTCGATGACGCGGCAGAGCGTCTCACGCTGAGCGAGCTTGCGCAGCGCGTGGGCTTGAGCGCGGGATATTTGCAGCGGCTCTTCACGCGCACGATCGGTGTCTCGCCGCGCGCCTACGCGAAACTCGCGCGCGAGGAGCGCTTCGAGCGGCCCCGTGGCGGTGGAAAAGGCAAGCACGTGACCTACGCGATCGTCGACTCGGCGCTCGGGCGCGTCCTGGTCGCGGCTACCTCACGCGGAATCTGCCGCGTCGATATCGGCGAGCGCGATGCGGCACTGGAACGGCAACTCCGCGAGACCTTTCCCGCGGCGCAGCTGGCGCGCAGCGAGGACGGGCTGGAGAGCGCGACCTCGCGCATCGTCGCCTATCTTGCGAACAAAGGGCCGTGGCCACTCCTTCCGATCGATCTGCGTGCAACGGCCTTCCAGATGCGCGTGTGGGGAGCGCTGCGCGCCATCAAGCCCGGCAAAACGATGGGGTATGCGGAGCTCGCCCGCGCAATCGGCTCTCCTTCCGCCGCGCGTGCAGTCGCGCGAGCCTGCGCCTCGAATCCGGTCGCTCTCCTGATTCCGTGCCACCGCATCGTGCCTTCGAGCGGCGGCATCGGCGGCTACCGCTGGGGTACGCGACGCAAGGCGCGTTTGCTCGAGATCGAGTGCGCCTCTTAGTGGATGAGGTAGTAGCTCGAACCGATCGACGGATTCACCAGCGCCGCATGGAGGCGCGCGCCCTTACAATCGGCGGTGTCGTGCAGCGTCATCTTCACGTGCGTCACCGCGTTATCGAAGATGTCGTGCACGGCGCAGGCCGACAGATTGCGCCCCGTCGCGACCGTCACCATGTAGCGGCCCGGCTGCAGCACCAGCTTGCTGAAGAATCCGCTACGATCGGTGCTTACCGTCGCAACGGCGGAGTCGACGTTGTGCAGCGGCAAGCGGAAGAACGCGACCGACACATTAGGCGCAGGGCGACCGCTCGCATCCTGAACCGTTCCGCTGATCCCGCCGGGAGTAAAAGCGAGGGCCGGCAACGCGAGCGCGGCGAGCAGAGCCGAGATGCCAATGAACGTTTTCATGCCATTGGTGTACCCGGCCAGGGCAAGCCCTAACGGCGAACGGAGATTCTTAGGCCTTGACCGCGTCGACCGATTCGAGCTCGCTTGTTTCTTCTGCCGTATGCAAATCGAACGCCGCACGCTTGCTCTTGGCTGCCGCATCCGCGAGCGGCTGTTGCTGCGGAGCGGCCGCCGGCTTCGGTGCATTGGCAAGCGTCGCCCGCCCCTTTTGCACCGAACCAAGCGCGGCTGCCAGACGACCTTCCATTTCGGCGAGCACTTGCGTCGCGTAGTGGTCCGCGCCTTCGCGGATCTTGCGGGCGCGTTCTTCGGCTTCACGCAGGACGACCTCCGCGGTCGTACGCGCGCGCTGCACGATTTCATGATCGTCGATCAGTTCTTCGGCTTTTTCTTGCGCTGCACGCATGACGCGCTCTTGGTCCTTGGCAATGATCTGCGCGCGTCCGACTTCTTTGGGAAGCGTAGAGCGAATTTTCTCCACGAATTCCACGAGCCGTTCCTCCGAGAGAACGCGGTAACCCGCGGGAAGCCAGGTTCCCTCGTGTACGTAGCTCTCTAGTTTATCTAACACGCGATAGACCGACATTATGAACCTCCGTTACGCTTGTTTGAGTGCGGTCCGCTTCGTCGACATGACGTTCAATACCGGACCCGGCACGAACGGCGCGACGTCGCCACCAAGAAAGAAGACTTCTTTGACGAGGCTCGAGCTGACGAACGAATAGCGGGCATCCGACATCAGGAAGAGCGTATCGACGTTGGAGAGCGACCGATTCATCAGTGCGGTCGACATTTCGGTCTCGAAGTCGGAGACGACGCGAAGTCCCTTGACGATCACGTCGGCATCCTGCGCTCTGACATAGCCCGCCAGGAGTCCTCGAAAGTGATCGACGCGCACGTTGGGAAGGTGCGCGACGCAATCTCGAAGCATGTGCTCGCGCTCGTCGAGCGTGAACATCGGATTTCGCTTTTGCGGATTGACGACGACGGCGACGATGAGTTCCCCGAACGCCCCGGCAGCGCGTTCGATGACGTCGAGGTGACCGTTCGTTGGCGGATCGAACGATCCCGGATAGATGGCCCGCGTGACTCGGGAAGTCAACCTACGGTGAAAAACGCCAGAGCGACATCGCCGTAGACTTCTTCGCGCGTCGAGCGATACCCCGGTATATCTGGAAGAATCCGTTTGGCGGCGTGTTCGTACACGACGAGCGCATCGGGCGCGAGCAGCGACCGCTCCAAGAGCAGGCGGAAGATCTGCTGGGGCAGCTCGTTCGCGTACGGCGGGTCGAGGTAGACGATGTCGAACGGCCCCTCGATGCGATAGAGCGCGCGCTCGGCCGGCGCCGCGACCACGCTGACGCGATCGTCAACCTCCAGCTCTCGCGCCGATTCCTCGATCGCGGCAGCCGTTTCGCGATGCGCTTCGACGCTCACGACGCGCGCGGCCCCGCGCGAGGCCGCCTCGAAGCCGATCGCGCCCGTGCCCGCAAAGAGATCGAGCACCGTGGCGCCTTCGATTCGACCCATCAGGATCGAAAAGAGCGACTCCTTGACGCGGCCGGGCGTCGGTCGCACGCTCATGCCTTTGGGCGACTTCAACTTTCGGCTCCCCAGCTCGCCGCCGGTAATCTTTGGACTCACACGCCTGCCTCCGCAGCGACCAGTGTCAGGACCTCCTCGAGCGAGTGGACCACGTGGGTCGGCTGCGGGAGGTCCGCGGGGTAGCTCTTCCCTTCGTGGTCGAGCCAGACCGCCTGGAATCCGGCGCCGAGCGCACCGGCCACATCGCTGCGCGGATCGTCGCCGACGTAGAAGCAACGCGCCGGATCGGTCCGCAGTTCGCGCGCGAGCGCCTCAAAGGCCACGGGACTCGGCTTTTGCACCCCAAGGTCGGCGCTCGCAAGGACCGTGCCGCCAAATCCAGCCAGGCGCGCCTTGGCGACCTGTAGCGGATTCCAGCCGTTACTCAGTACGGCGACGGGAATGCCTTCGCGCTGCAGCGCGGCGATCGTCGGACGCGCGCGCGGATCCGGCACGATGAAACTCTCAGCCATCGAGAGCGCTACGCGCTTGAAGCCATCGACGTGCTCTTGCGTCGGGGTCACGCCACGCTCGCTGACGAAACGGCGCACCGCTTCTTCGATCGTGCCGCCGCCGCTTCGAGCAAAGACCAGCAGCGCGTCGATGTGGTCCGTCTCTTCGGACAAGCTCCCCAAAGCGATCCCGCCATCGTCGATCACGCGCCCGAGCAGGTGCAAGAAGGCGACGCGCTCGAGCTTGTTGTCGATACACAGCGTGTGATCGATATCGAAGCCGACCGCGCAGGCAGCCACTACTTCGGGCCCGGTCCGGTGACGATGCGCACGAAGTCCGTCGGGCGAATCCACTTTGCGAACGCCGCTTGGACCTGCGCGGCAGTCGCGCCCAGGTAGCTGCGTGCATCGAGTTGATATTGGTCGAGCGGCAGATCCTGCGAGGCGTATCGCAAGAACATCGTCGTGACGCCGTCGTAGCTCGCCTGCGCTATCGGTACGTCGCCAAGAAGCAAAGCCTTGGCGCGCAACAGATCGGCCTGCGAAAGGGGCGTGGTTTGAACCCGCTGCAGGTCGGCGATGACGGCATCCTCGGCGGGGACGATGTTCTGCGGGTCGCACGCATAACTGATGCGGAAGCTCGAGCGCGTCTTTCCTACCCGCAGCGAACTGCCCACCGAGTACGCGTATCCATGAACTTCGCGCAGATCATGGTAGAGGATCGAGGAGTAAAATCCACCGGTCAGCGCGGTGTTCGCGAGCTGCAGCGGCGCCCAATCCGGATCGGCGCGGCGCAGGTCGTTGAGCTGGATCAGTTCCACCGACGACTGCACGCGGCCGTGCGCCGGCACGACAACCTGCGACGCGGCGTTCAGCGGGACCGCGGGCGGCTGCGTCTGCGGCTTCGGACCATTTGCAGCCCAGGTGCCGAAGTACTTCTCGATCGTCGCGCGCGCCGCGTCCGGCGTCGTGTCGCCGATCACCACGATCGTCGTGAGATCCGGCCGGTACGCCGCGGCGTACCATGCCTTGAGATCGTCGAGCGTGAGCGAACTCACGGTCTTCACCGTTGCGAAGTTCCGGTACGGATCGCCCTGCGGATAGAGGGCGTTGCTTAGTGCGACCTGGTCGAGGTAGTCGGGCGAGGTCACCTCGCCTTGCATTTGCCCGACATACTGCCCCTGCACGATCGCGAAGCTCTTCGGATCGAAAGCCGGATGCAGTTCATCGTCGGCGAGCAGCTGCACGCCGCGGTCGAAGTCCTTCGAGAGCACCTGCACGCCGAAATCGGTGCCCGCACTCACCGTCGCCGAAATCTTGTCGAGCTCGGCTTGATACTGCACGCGATCGTACGTCGTCGTGCCGAACGGGAAGAGCGCGGTCAGCAGATCGTTGACGCCGCGCTGATCGGCAGGTTCCTGAACGAACGGATTGTTTTCGATCTCGCCCGACACCACGACGGTCTTCGTGATCGTTTCGGGCTGCACGATGAGGCGAATGCCGTTGGCCAACGTCATCGACGTCGGATCGAGGGTTTTCGCGGGCACCGAGAGGTGCTTGAGAATGTTTTGCGCCCAAACCGGCAAGGGCTCGTGGGTCTTAGGAGGCACCATGTTGTTCTCTTTGCCTGGGCCGCCGCCGCCGGCACTCATCGCGCCGCTATTCTTCGGAACCGCGTACGCGGCAACCACGCGACTGTTGTCGAGGTAGGTACGCAACACGCGATTGACGTCGGCGGTCGTAACGCGCTCGAAAGCGCTCTCCATGGCATCGGGCGACGAAAGGCCCTGCACCGCGACCGCTTGACTCCACTGAAAGGCCTGATCTTCAATCGAATTCGCGTTAAATTCGAGCTGCGAGATCTCGCGGCGCTTCGCGGCCTCAACCAGATCGTCGGGCACCCCATTCTTTTGATACGCGTCGATGACGTCGCGCATCTCTCGATCGATTGTCTCGGGCTTGACGCTTACCGGAACGACACCGACGGCAAGTCCCATCGCGGCCTGACGAAACGACTGCGCTTGAAAGCCGGTGTAGAGCGCCTTTCCCGATGCGGTCAGTCCGTAGAGATCGCCGCGTTGGCTGCTCAGCACGTCTTGCAGAACCTGCGAGGCGGCGTAATCCGGGCTATCGTAGCCGGGCAAGCGATACCCGAGCAACACGATCGTGTAGGGCTGATCTGAGCTGTCGCGGTAAATTTTGGAGGTCACGGGGCCGAGCTTCACCGCCGGTTTTGCCGGAAGCTTTGCGGCGGGCACGTTACCCCAAAGCGCCTTGATCTTGGCGATCGTAGCCGGGCCGTCAACGTCTCCAACGATGACGTAGACCGCATTATTCGGATGATACCAGGTGCCGTAGAACTGCTTGAGCACCGGGGTATTCACCTGATGTGCGAACCCGTACACCGTCCCGAGGCCGTTCTTCGCATAGGGCGTCCCAGCGAGCACCCGGTCGAGCATTTTTTCGAAAAGACGGTAGATCGCGTTGCTGTTATCTTGCGTCACCTCTTGCGTGATCGCTTTGCGCTCCGACGCCCACTGATCCGGAGCGAGCGAAAGGCCCGTCGCGCGCGAACGTTCCAGATGCAGGGCGATATCGAGATACTGCGAGGGAACCGTAAAGAAGAATTGCGTGATCGCGTCCTGCGTATCGGCGTCAAAGTCGCCGCCGGTCAAACTCACCGTGTCCATGAGTTGCGACGACGAAAGGGACGCACTGCCGCGGAACATCATGTGCTCGAGCGCGTGCGCCTCTCCGTCAACGGTTTGCTCGTCAGAACCAACCTCGTAGTTCAAGACGGTGCTCACGACGGGCGCCAGCGGGTTGTGCACGACGATCACCTTGAGTCCGTTGGGCAAGGTCGCCCGGGTCACGGTCAGCGGCGATGCACCCGCGGGAGCGGCGACGAAAAGCGACGCTGCCGCCACCGCAGCGAAAATGGCAAGACGAAACGAGCGCACGAGTGTCTCCTTCTTTCGGGCCGGGGTTTGGCCGCGAGGCGTGCGCGCCCTCTTTTAAGAGGAGAGAACCAGCGCGCGAGTCGATGGGGCGCGCTCCAGCGCGGCGCGCAACGCCGCGTGCTCGGGACGGCGCAGCGCCGGATCGCTCGCGACAATCTGCCGTGCCTGGTCTTTGGCTGCGCGATATACGTCGATGTCGCGCACGAGGTCGGCAATCCACAGGTCCGCCGCGCCCGATTGCACGGTCCCCGCGAACTCGCCGGCGCCGCGCATGCGCAGATCGGCCTCGGCAATCGCAAAGCCGTCGGTCGAGTCCGTGAGAATGCCGAGCCGCTCGGTCTCACCCGTTTCGTCGGGGTACACGAGCAAACAATATGATTTCGCCGCCCCGCGGCCGACGCGCCCGCGCAACTGATGCAGTTGAGCCAGGCCGTAGCGGTTCGCGTCGAGGACGACCATGACGCTGGCATTGGGCACGTCGACCCCGACCTCCACGACGGTCGTGGCGAGCAAGATGTCGATCTCGCCGCGCGCGAAGCGGCCCATCACCTCGTCCTTTTCACGACCGCTCAGGCGACCGTGCAGCAACCCGATGCGACGCTGCGGGAAGACGTCGCGTTTCAAGCGCTCCGCTTCAGCCACGACGCTGGTCAACTCGCTCTCTTCATCGATAGCCGGCGCCACGATATAGACCTGATGCCCGCGCGCGACGTTGGCTTCCACGAACTCGTAGGCACGCTCGAGACGGCTCGTGCGAAGCGCGTACGTCTCGATCGGCGTGCGCCCCGGCGGCAACTCGTCGATGATCGAAAGATCGAGATCCGCGTAGACCGACTGGGCCAGCGTGCGCGGGATCGGCGTCGCCGTCATGTGCAGCGTGTGTGGGGCGACGCCTTTGGCGCGCAAGCGCGCGCGTTGCTCTACGCCGAAGCGATGCTGCTCGTCGATGATCGCCAAACCAAGTCGCGCGAAATCGATGCTCCCGGTGAGCAGCGCATGCGTGCCGATCGCCAGGAGTGCCTCACCGCTCGCGATTCGCCCTTCCGCGGCGCTGCGCGCACGCGCGGCCTGGCTGCCGAAGACCGCCTCGACCGTAATGCCGAAGGGCAGAAGCAGCGGCGCGAGCTTACTCGCGTGCTGAGCCGCCAAAATCTCCGTCGGCGCCATCAGCGCCGATTGAAGGCCGTTGCGCGCTGCGAGGACGATCGCCGCCGCTGCGACGAGCGTCTTGCCGCTTCCCACGTCGCCTTGCAACAGGCGATTCATGGGAACGTCTCGCGTCATGTCGTGCCAGATTTCGCCGATCGTTTTCCGCTGGGCGCCGGTCAGCGCAAACTCGAGCGAGCCGGCGAACTCCTCGAGCAAATTGGGGGGTATCGTGAGCGCGCTCGCGTCGTGCGAGCGCTCGCGCTCCGCGCGCCGAAGTTGCGCGCCGGCCGCGAGCACCAGAAACTCGGTGAAGATAAAGCGCTCGCGTGCGTGCTGCGCTTCTTCCGGAGTGTGCGGCGCATGGACCGCGCGGTACGCGTCGCGGAGCGCCGGATACGACGCCTTCGCGCGGACTTCGTCGGGAAGCGGATCGTCGCCGGACTCGTCCAGGAGACGTGGAAGGTTCTTGCGCACGACCGAAGCGATCTTGCGCGTGGTCAAATCCTTACTCGCGCGGTAGACCGGAACCATCTCGCCGTGATACGCCTCGCCGTCGCGAAGGAACCCGTGCTGTGCGACGTTGATCACCGGCCCCGCCAGCGTACGCTCGACGCGGCCGCGTACGAAGAGGCGCATTCCTTCTTTGAATCGCCCGTACACATAGCGGTTGCGGCCGATCCATTTCGCCGTGAACTCGCCGGCGTCGTCGCGCAAGCGCACCTCTACGATCTCGAGCCCGCGCACGCGCCGCTCTTTGACCGAGATCACCTCGCCGACGGCGTTTTCCTCACCGCCGGTCGTGCCGAGCCCCGTCGACGGGGTTGGGAATCTCAGGTCTTCATAGCGGAACGGCAGGTAGTCGAGCAAATCGCGTGACGTTTCGATCCCCAGCTCGCGAAAGAGCGGCACGCTCTTCGGTCCGACCCCCTCGAGCTCACCGATTTTCACGAAAATGCTGCCGTTCGCGAGCGAAGCTCGTCGTAAACGGCACGCAGACGCGGGACGGGAACGCTCAAATCCTCACCGAGTTCAACCACAGCACCGACGATCGGATCGAGTTCGAGCGGACGGCGCGCGAGGGAGTCTTGCAGCATCGAGGTTCGCACGTCCGTAAGGCGCTGCGCGTAGGCCATGCGCGCATCCAGGTCCAGTTCATCGATCACACCGAGTGCGCGTCCGACCGCGAGCGTCTCGAGCATGAGCTGCCGCACCTCATCACGCGTCTGCGGATTTTCGAGCATTTGATGAATCGTAAGCTCGTGAATCGTACTCACGGGATTGAGGCTCGCGTTGTTGATCAACTTGAGCCACGTGAAGTGGCGGATGTTCGGCTCGACCTCCGGTTTCAGACCGGCATCGCCCATGGCCGCAGCCAGCTGACGGAGCGGTTCGTCGACCACGGGATCCATGGCGCCGAGGATGAAACGTCCGCCGCCGCTTTGACGAATTTGTCCCGGTTGCGCGATATGCCCGGATACATGGACGACGCCGCCGATCGTTTGCGTATCGGGGATGAGCGCGGCGATCGCGCCGCCAGGGTCGACCGTGCGCAGCGGCGGGGTGCGGCGAAACCAGAACGGCACGCCGTTTTGCAACGTCACGATCGTGGTCCCGGCCGCTGCCGCAGCGGCGATCTGGGGGAGGAGAGCCGGCCACTGGTGGGCTTTGAAGGTAAGAACTGCGAGATCGAATTTTCCGAGCGAACGCAGATCCTCGGCGGCTTCGACCGGCGCCGTGAAGGCGCCGAGATCGCTCGAGAGCACCGTAATGCCGTCGCGGCGCAACGCTTCGAGATGCGGGCCGCGGGCGACAACGGCGACG
>DATKPZ010000264.1:0-16882 GCA_035523815.1 Alphaproteobacteria bacterium | reverse complement strand
CGCGGTCTCGTGCATCATCCCGTCCACGACGATCTCCGCGCCCCAAAGCCCCGCGTGATCGTGCAGCGGCGCACCTTGTCCGGCAGCCCAGGTCATCCCGACGACGATGAAGCCGGCGTCCGTGTCCCGCCACACCAGCTTGCGTGCGTACCGGTCGGCACGGGCGGACCAGAAGCACTCGGGGGTGATCGCGCCCGAGGCGCAGAGCGCCGCCAGGACGCCACCAAGCGCACGCGCTTCCTTAGTACGTACGGCGTGCGTGATGGGCGCGATGAGCTGGTCGAGGGCATTGCCCGAGAGCGCGTTCATGCCACTAAAGGTATCGGCACGGCGCGGGGTAGCGTCTAGGATGCGGCCAGCTCCGAGGCGGTGAGGCCCATGAGATCCGCGATGCGGTTGCGGTCCGCCAGCAAGGTTGCGGCCTCTCCTTGGTAGACGATGCGGCCGGCGTCCATGACGTACGCGCGATCCGCGATTTTGAGCGCGAGCAGCGCGTTCTGCTCGACCAGAATGATCGCGACACCGCGCGCCTTGAGCTCGGCAAGAATCCGGTAGAGCTCCTCAACGATCAGCGGCGCAAGGCCCTGGGAAGGTTCGTCGACGAGCATCAACTGTGGATTGGATACGAGCGCGCGTGCAATCGCGAGCATCTCCTGCTCGCCGCCCGACAGACGCCCGGCCTTGCGCCCACAGAGTTCCTTGAGCTTGGGGAGGTGCTCCAGGACGCGCGCAATCGACCACTCGCCGGAGCGTCCGTTTTCTGCAAGCTGCAGGTTCTCGAGCACGGAGAGCTGCGCGAACATGCGCCGCCCTTCCGGGACGTAGCCGACGCCCATGCGCGCAACGCGGTACGGCGCCCAGCAAAAGATCGACGAACCGTCGAACGCGATGTCGCCGCTGCGCGGACGGGTGAGTCCGAGGATGCTGCGCAGCGTCGTACTCTTGCCCGCGCCGTTGAGACCGAGCAGCGCCACGAGTTCGCCTTTGCCGACTTCGAGCCCGACGTCGTGCAAGATGTGGCTTTTCCCGTAGAACGTATTGAGCTTCTCAACGGTCAACAACGCGTTAGACATTCTCGACGATCTCCTTGCCGATGTACGCTTCGCGAACGGCGGCGTTGTTGCTTATCTCGCCCGGCGTGCCTTCAGCCAGAACTTTGCCGCGATCCAGCACCATGACGCGCTGCGCGAGCGAGAGCACGACGCGCATGTTGTGCTCGACGAAAAGCACGGTGAGCCCGAGTTCGGCGTGGAGCTTACGGATGACCTCGACGACGCGCGCCGTCTCGGCGTTGGCCAGACCCGCCATCGGCTCGTCGAGCATGACCAGGGTCGGGTCCGTCGAGAGGCTTAGCGCGATCTCGCACAAGCGCTGGCTCCCGTGCGCGAGTTCGGCGACCGGACGATACGCCGAGCCGCGGAGATTGACGAAGTCGAGCAGCCGTTCGATCTTCGCCTCGATGGTTTTGCGCTGACCGCTTCCCGCCGGGCGGAACCGAAAGGCCAGATTCGCCGCGCTTTGCACGCCGATGAGGAGGTTGTCGTACACGGTGAGATTCGGGAAGATGCTCGAGGTTTGAAACGTCCGCCCCATCCCCATGGCAATCCGCCGGTGGGCGGGCGCAAAGGTGATGTCGACGCCTTTGAACGTCACCTTGCCCTCGTCGGGCCGGTAAAAGCCCGAGAGCGCATTGAACAGCGTCGACTTTCCGGCGCCGTTCGGGCCGATGATCGCTTGAATCGACCCCGCGCTAACCTGGAGCGAAACGTTCTCGACGGCACGCACGCCGCCGAAGTGTTTGACGATGCCTTCGGCTTTGAAAACGATGTCGCTCACGGTTGAATCTCCCGCTCGGAGACAACCGTCCCATGGAGCGTGTCACGCGCCTCGTAGGCGAAGCCGGTGGTGCGGCGCGCGAAGAGATCGGCCGCGGTCCCGATCAGACCTTTGGGGAAGCCGAGCACGCAGGCAACGAATAGCGCCCCAAGTGGAATCTGCCACCACGGAACCGCGCTCGAGAGGATGTCGTTGCCGACGACGAAGATCGCCGCGCCGACGAGCGGCCCGAGGATCGTGCCGCTGCCCCCCAAGATCGTCATCAAGACGATGTTGCCCGAGTTATGCCAATCGAGCATCAGCGGATAGGCGAACATAATCGAAAGTCCGTAGCACGCGCCGGCCAGGCCCTCGATCGTCGCCGAAATCAGCAGCGCGACGAAGATAAAACGGTCGGTGTTCAGTCCGAGGTATCGCGCGCGCACCTCGTTCTCTTTGATGGCGAGCAGCGAGCGCCCGAACGGCGAGCGAACCAAGAACCAGAAGAAGACGACGACGATCACGAAGAACGCCAGCATCGCGTAATAGAAGGTCTCGTCTTTGAGCGTTATGCCCAGGCCTTCCACCAGGGGACGCGTGAAGTTCATCCCGTCCTCACCGCCGGTGATGTCGGTAAAGCGATACGCGATGAAATAGAAGACCTGACCGAAAGCGATCATCAGCAGCGCGAAGTAGATTCCCCGGCGCCGCAACAAGAACGGTCCGATGAGCAATGCGCCGATGAACGCAGCCAGCATGCCTAGGCCAATCGAGCTGAAAAACCCAACGTGAAAGTATTCGATCATCAGACCCGCGCCGTACGCTCCCAAACCGAAGAACGCCGCGTTCCCGAACGGCAGCACGCCGGTATAGCCGATGAGCAGATTGACCGCAATCGCGGCCATCGCAAAGAGCAGCACTTCCGTACAGATCGAGATCGCCAGGTGAATGTGCGGGGCGATCTGAGGCGTGAAGATCAACAGGACGAATAGGATCGCGGCGGCGATGAGGCCGCCGCGGTTGACGCTTTTCATCCGAAGATCCCCTCTTCACCGAAGAGGCCGCGCGGCCGGACGAGCAAGATCACCGCCATCAAGATGTACATCGCGATCTCGCTTGCAGCCGGGATGTAGAGCGTGACGATGCTGATCGTCAACCCGATCAGCATCCCTCCCGCAACCGCACCGAAGATGCTGCCCATCCCGCCGACGATGACGGTCACGAAGGCCGGCATCAGCAGCGCGTTTCCGCTCTGCGGATTGAGGCCCAAGAGCCCCGCGGCCAGGACGCCCGCAACGCCGGCGAGGAGAATTCCCAAGCCGAAATTCATCATGTACAGGACCTGCGTGTTGGTCCCGAGCGCCGCGATCATTTCGTTGTCCTGCACCGCTGCGCGCAGGCGCAGACCCAGACGGGTACGCTGTAAGAAGACGACGAGCAGCACGATGATCACCAGCAACGCGCCAGCGATGAACAAGCGATAGGCCGGGAAGTACGTGAAGCCGAGCGACACCGCGTTCTGCAACGCGGGGGGCGGCGAGAACGGGACGCCGTTGTCACCCCAAACGAGCCGATAGGTCTCCTCAGCGATCAGCGAGAGGCCGAAGGTGAGCAGAAGACTGTAGACAGGATCGCGGCGATAGAGCGGACGGATCAGCGTCCGCTCCATCAACACGCCGACGATCAGGGTTAGAACCGGAGCTACCGCAAGGGCGAACCAGTAGTTTGTCCCGGCGCTGACCATCGCGAAGGCGAGATAGCCGGCTAGGGTCATGAAGGACCCGTGCGCCATGTTGATCGTGCCGGTCAGGTTCATGATGAGTGAGAGACCGATGGCCACGACCGCGTAGAACGCGCCGAGAATCAGGCCGTTGAAGATCTCCGGGGCAATGTGCGCCATTGTGGTACTCCGGGGATGGATGAAGTATTAGGTAGGCCAGTTCATGTGGCAAACGGCCTTTTTCTCGGCCACGCTTTGCTCGATCGCGTCGGCTTCCTGGCGATCGACGATATCGAAGATATCATACTTATCTCCGGCCGTGCCCTCGGCACGGATCTGACCGACCCACATCGGCCACATGAGCTGGTGGTCGACGTCGCGGTAGTATCCTTCACCTTCCCAGAGCGAGTGGAACTTGGCCCCTTCCAAGGTCTTGGCCATCTTCGCGGCATTCGTGCTCTTGGCTTCGTTGACGGTCCAGAGCAGCCGATCCATCGTGATGTACCCGAACGCGCTGCGGGCGGTCGGCGGTTGGCCGTACTTCTTGCGATACGTGGCGATGAAGTCGTCGGCGAGCTTGTTGCCGGTGCCGAGCACGTTCGCGCCCTTGTAGTACCACTCGACGCCCCAGTAGCCGACGCGCGCTTCCTTAGGCAGCGCCCAGACGGCTTCGAGCTCGACCTGCGGACCGCCGATCGGGACCTTGCCGACGATGCCGTATTGCGTGGTTTGCTTCAGACAGTTCACGAAGTCATCGCCCTGCACGAGCACGAGCAGCAAGTCGGGCTTGGCCGCCAGCACTTTCGTCAAGTACGGGCTGAAGTCGGTCGTGCCCAGCGGCGTGAGATCCTCACCCACGAACTCGACGCCGATCTGCTTGCCGACGGCGTGATAACCGGCTTGCAACGCGTGACCGAACGCGTAGTCCGGTATGATCATGTACCATTTCTTGCCGAACTTCTTGGCCAGCGAGTAGCCCGTCGCATGAGTCTCCATCCACGTGCTGTGACAGGTGCGGAAGGTGCTGTACTCGCACTTCGCGCCGGTGACGGCGTCGGCGTGGCCGCCCGAATCGATGTAGAACACGTTGAGCGCGTTGCACGCGCCGCTGATCGCAAGCGAGACCGCGCTGTTGATCGAGCCCATTTGCACCGGGCACTTCTCGACCAAAATCAGCTTTCGGGCTTTTTCCACGGCGTTTCCGGGATTGTTGTCGTTGTCTTCCTGAACGGCTTCGACTTTCGTGCCGCCCATCACGCCGCCTCGCGCATTCCATGCATCCATGGCCATCATCGCGCCGCGCGTCTCGCTCTGAGCGTACGCGGCGTAGACGCCGGTGTATTCGTAATTGAGCCCAACCTTGAGCGTATCCGCCGCGGAAGCGCGGCTTGGAAGAATTGCGGGAAAACCGGTGACGAGTCCAGCCGATGTGACGGCTGCGGTCTTCAGAAAGGACTTACGATCGACTTTGACATCCGACATATGAATTCAATGCTCCCTATCGGCGCCGCATAGCGCGACGCGTAGTAGTCCAGGAACTAGGACAATGAATCGCGCTTACAATTAGTTGTTCCTTTTGTCGCAACGCCCGTGTCGAGACAATCGTTCCGCCCTTGCAGCGTGCGCCTAGCGGTCGAGAGTGCGCATCTAGCATGAAGCTCGACAGAATCGTATAAATGTGCGAGTTCACAACGCGGAACATCAGAGTGCGAGGAGAGACTCATGCGCGTAGTTCGTCCCGTCTGGCTGCTTTCAGCCGCCGTCCTCATTTTTGCCGGCCTCATGCTCGCCGGCGCCCTTCGTCCCGCGCTAGCGGCGACCGCCCCGAGCGAGATCAAAATCGGCACGCTGTACGCCTCCAGCGGAACCTTTGCCGTCGCATCCCAGGGGCAGTACCAAGGCCTGCAGTACTGGGCGGCCGCCGTGAACAAAGACGGCGGGGTCTTCGTGAAGGCCTTCAATAAGAAGATCCCGGTGAAGGTCATCGCCTACGATGACCAGAGTTCGACCTCGACCGCGACGACGCTGTACAACCAGCTCATCACGCAGGACAAAGTCGACATCTTGATCGCCGATTTCGGTTCGGTGCTCACCTCGGTCGCGATACCGCTGGCCGAAGAGCATCACATGCTGCTGATCGATCCGACCGGATCGGGTGCGAACTTCTTCACCAAGAAGACCGACTACCTCGCCGACGTGAGCATCCCGTCGTCGGCGGTCTGGCCGGTCCCGCTCGCCAAATTCGTCCTCGCGCAGAAGATCAAGCGCGTTGCGATCATCTACGACTCGAACGACTTTGACGCCTCACAAGCCGAGACGCTCAAGTCCGTGCTCGCCGAAGGCGGCGTGACGCCGGTCTATTACAACGGCGTCCCGACCACCGAGTCGAACTACGCCGTGCTGTTGCACACGATCGCTGCAACGCACCCGGACGCCGTGCTCGAGTTCGGCTACGCGCCCAACGACATCGCGTTTCTGCGCGACCTCGCCTCGAGCGGTCTCCATTTCAACATGACGTTCACGATCTTTCCCGGCCAGCTCAGCGCGCTGATCACCAAGAACGTGGGCGCGAAGGCGCTGGCGTACACGTACACCTATCCCACGCCGCCGCTGGTGCGCTATACCAGCGTGACGCTCGGGGCGACGACCGACCAGTTCGTCAAGGAGTACACGGCCGCGAGCAAATCGGCCCCGAACTTCCTCAACGCGGCCGGATACAACAACGGACTCATCGTCCAGGAAATGCTGGCTCTTGCGCCGCAGTTCACCCAACTCGATTTCCACCAAGCGTTGATGGACATGTCGGGCAAGACGACGACCTTGCTGGGCGAGTTTAAGATCAACGAAAATGGCGCGCAGCTGGGCGAACTGCTCCCGGTCGCGCAAATCGTCCCTGAAGGCGAAGGGAACAAATTCGTTGTCATTTATCCGGACGACAAAGCAACTGGGAAGGCCGTCTATCCGGCTCCGCAACCCTAACCGCCGCGTAGTGACCCGCCGATGAGTTTGCTCGAGTATGCGCTGATCGGCGGGATCCTCTACGGGATCTTCTTCGCGCTCGTCGGCATCGGGCTCAACCTGATCTTCGGCGTGATGCGCATCATCAATCTCGCGCACGGCCAGTTCGTGCTGCTGGGCGGGTACGGAGCGTATCTGCTCAGCGCCCGCCTGAACCTCAACCCGATCCTCGGCGTTCCGCTCGCGTTACTCGGAGCGGTGGTCGTCGCGGTCCCGCTGTACTACGCGGTGGTTCCGCGTTTGCAGCGGAGCCGGGATCCGGAGATGCTCTCGTTCATCCTCTTCTTCGGCATCGCGCAGATGATCGATGCGATCCTCTTGGCGGTCTTCGGCGCGGATCAGCGCTCGCTGCCGCAAGATGCCCTGGGAGCTGGCAGCATCGCCGTACTCGGTCAGAGCTTCCCCGACAGCTGGTGGGTCGCGACGGCGGTGAGCCTGCTCGTCATCGGCGGACTCTTTCTCTACTTCACGCGCACGCGGCTCGGGTTTGCGACGCGCGCGATCATGGCCAACCGCGAAGAAGCGCTTTCGACCGGCATCGACGTCCAAGTCGTTTCGGCGATCTCATTCGTCATTGGGATCGCGCTGGCGGGAATCGCCGGCGTCTTCGTTCCGTACATGCTCGGCTCGATCTCGCCCGATATCGGAAACGAACTCACCACCACGTCCTTCGCGGTCATCATCATCGGCTCGCTCGGAAACCCGCTCGGAACCGTCGTCGGCGGCCTCGTATTCGGCGTCGGCACGCTTTTCATGCAAACGTTTTTTCCGTCGTGGTCGAACCTCGTGCCCTACGCGTTACTCGTGATCATCGTCTTGATCCGCCCGGCGGGCTTGCTCGGCCGAGCCGTTCGGGTCGCCTGAGGTGAACGACGCGCTGCCCCCGGTGCGCAACCGGTTGCGTACGATACTCCCGTCGGCGATTACGCTCCTCGTGATCGCCGCCGCGTTCATCATCGCTCCGCACGTGTACGGAAATCGAAGCCTGCTCTTTTCGATGATGACCTTCATCGTGCTTGCGCAAGGGCTCAACCTTTTGTATGGCTTCACCGGATATCTGCCGTTCGGTTACGTCGGCTTTTTCGGAACCGGCGCCTATACCACGTCTCTCCTCGTGCTGCATACGCACATCCCGGTGCTCCTCTGCGTGATCATCGGCGGCGTGGGCGCGGTCATCGTGGGGTTGATCTTGGGGCCGCTGCTGCGCCTGAGCGGCGCGTATTTTTCGATCGCAAATCTCGCCGCGTCGCAAATTCTCTACAACATCGCCTCCAATCAGGATCTCTCCAGCATCACCGGCGGTCCGTACGGACTGAAGATCGATCAAGTCTACAATCCGACCGCGTGCTACTTCACGATGCTGGTGATCCTGCTGCTTGCAACCGGGCTCGCGGCGCATTTCCGGTTCTCGCGCTTTGGGCTCGCACTGCGGGCGATGAATCAGGACCCGACCAGCGCGGCGATGGCCGGCATCGACGTTGTACGCAATCGCCTGATCGTGTGGCTGGTCTCGGCCTCGATCGCCGGACTTGCCGGCGGCGCTTACGCATGGAATCTCTCGGTGTTTTATCCCGACGCGGTCTTCACGCTTCAGATCTCCGTGTTCGCCATCGTGTTCGCGCTCTTCGGCGGCGTCGGAACGGTGCTTGGGCCGGTGGTCGGCGCGGTCGTGCTCTACGCGCTGTACAACGGGGTCGGCATTTCGGCACCGCAATACTTCGAGTTCATCTACGGCCTTTTGATCGTGGTGCTGGTCTTGTTCTTGCCCAACGGATTGATGTCGCTGCTCGCTCGACGAGGCGTCCGTGTCCTCTGAACCGTTGCTCGTACTCGATGGAGTGGTCAAACGCTTCGGCGGCCTCACCGCGCTCGACGGCGTGAGCTTCAGCGTGGCGCCGAGCGAGATCTTAGGTCTGGTCGGGCCCAACGGTTCGGGAAAGACCACGGCCATCAACGTGATCTCCGGCGTCTACCACGCCGATGCGGGGAGCGTGTGCCTGGGAGGGCAACGGATCGATCGGCTCCCGGCTTTTCGTCGCGTTCCGCTCGGGGTCAATCGCACGTTTCAAGTTCCCAAACCGTTTGCGGCCATGACCGTGCGCGAGAACATCGAGGTCGCCGCCTATTTCGGTGCGCGCGGGCGGGTCGACATCGACGACGTGCTGGTCGAGATCGATCTGGCCGACCAAGCCGACGTGCTTGCCTCGGGCCTCACCGTCAATCAGCAAAAGCGCCTCGACCTCGGCCGCGCGCTTGCGACGGAGCCGAAATTACTGCTGGTCGACGAGATCGGCGCCGGCCTGAACCCGGGGGAGCTGGGTGTCATTGCCGATCTCTTGTGCCGGCTCGCCGCACGCGGGATTGCGCTCATCGTGGTCGAGCATCTTCTGGATTTTTTGAATCGCATCGCCAACCGCGTCATCGTGCTCAGCGCCGGGCGCATGCTGTACGAAGGAACGCTGGAGAACGCGTCGCGCAACGCGGACGTGGTTGCTGCGTTCATCGGGGGCTGAGGGACGATGGCATTACTCGACGTTCGCGGGGTCGAATCCGGATATGGCGCGATGAAGGTGTTGTGGGGCATCGATCTCACCGTCGAGCCCGGAGAAACCGTCTTGCTGCTCGGCGCGAACAGCGCGGGCAAAACGACGCTGCTGCGCTCCATCATCGGCTTACTGCCGTGCTGGAGCGGCTCGATTCAGTTCGAGGGCGTATCGATCGAGCATCTCCCGCCCGATCGGCGTATCCGTCACGGCATCGCGTTCATGTCGGAGCAAGGCGTGTTCGGTACGCTTTCGATCGACGAGAATATTCGTCTCGGCGGCTATTTTTTGAGCCGAGCCGAGGTCGAACGACGCAAGACTCGGCTCTTCGAAATCTTCCCCGATCTTGCGAAGAAGCGGCGCGACCTCGCCGCTTCGCTCTCGGGAGGCCAGCGCAAGATGCTCGGCATCGCCAAAGTGCTGGTCGCGCAGCCGAAGCTGCTTCTGATGGACGAACCCTCCTCCGGTCTTGCGCCGGTCTTCGTCAAACAAGTCGTGGACGTGCTGCGGACTTCGATCGGCGAAGGAACCGCACTGCTCATCGCGGAGCAAAACGTGGCCTTTCTTCCGCTTGCCGATCGCGGCTACCTGATCGATGGTGGACGCGTGCGCGTTTCCGGAACGCGAGATCAGCTCGAGTCCAGCGATGCCGTGCGCGAGGCGTACTTCGGGCTTTAGACCCCGAACGCAAGCGTCAACAACGTGCGCTCGGACGTCGAAGAAACCTCGACGTGCTTGGCGCAGGCACGCATGATCGCGATGCCGCGCCCCCGGTCTTCGTGCGACGGCGTACAGCGCCAATGTCCGTCGCTTTCCACGCGCACCAGCACTTCGCCGTCGCCGGCCGAGAGCTCCACGCTGAACGTGGTCTCGGGCCCGCGCGCGCCGTACTCGATCGCGTTGGCGATCGCCTCGCCTGCCGCGAGGACGAGGTCGAACGCATGGATGGATTCCAGACCCCGGCGTTCGGCATAGGAGCGAATCGAATCGCGCGCAAGCCGCGCCGAACTCGGCAGCGAACTGAACGTATACCGCTCGAGTGAAGGGGCCACGCCGGCCTGAAGACGCAGCACGAGCGTCGCGCAATCGTCGAGATTCGGGGCGTCACCGATGATCTGCGCGTGCAGACCTTGCGCGCTGAGCGCATCGCGATCGGCCAAGTCTTCGATCGCCGCGAGCAAACGCTCCTCACCCGCGAGCAGGTCGCGTTCGTGCTCGGTCAGGCCGTCGGTGTAAAAGAAGCATGAGGCGCCGGGAGCGATCGTTATGGTTCGTTCGGGCGATGCCGCCGCGAGCCCGAGCCCGAGTAAGATTCCGCCGCCGGGAAGCAGATAGGCCTCGCCCTTCGCGCTCACGAGCACCGGCTGCGGATGGCCGGCGCACGCGTAGCGCAGCACCCGCGAAGCCGGATCGAAAATCCCCACGATCGCGGAGGCTACGCCCAGACCTTGCGAACTCATCATCGTCTCGACGGCGTTGAGGAGCGTTGCGGGAGAGCGATGAATCGCCGCCGCGGCGCGAATCGCACCTCGGATTTCGCTCATCGTCACCGCCGCCTCGAGCCCGTGCCCGGTGACGTCGCCTACCGAGATGCCGATCTTGCCGTCGCCCACCTCGAATGCGTCGTACCAGTCCCCGCCGACTTCGGCGTCACGGCTCGCGGGCCGGTAGGCCGCGTCGAACGCAACGCCCTCGACGTTCACGAGCTTCTCCGGCAGCATGGCGCGCTGCAGGCGCTCAGAGACGCGGTGGTGATACGATAGCTGCCGCGCTTGGGCGATCACATTCGAGAGGATCGACGCGACGGTCGCAGCCAGCGCCGGAGCGATATCCCGCAGCGGATCGTCCGCGCTCGTGCCGAGAATGACGCTCCCGATCGTGTTCCCCTCGACCGTCAGCGGCTGATAGATCAGGTTGCCGACGCCGGCCTCGCGCGCCCGCTCGGTGTACACGTCGTCGAACGCCACCTCGCGCAGGGCGGCGAACGCTCCGGGCGTGCGCGTGAAGAACGCAACCGGCCCCCCAGGCGCGCTTCGCAGGTACACGGCGCAAAGGTCGGCCACGGAATCGGCACAGAGCCGCGCGACGTGGTCGACGATCGGCGTCTGCGATGCCGCGGGCGTGCGATGCGTTCTTCCTATTGGATCAAGACCCTCGATCATGGTCCCTCGTAACAGGATTTGTGTGATCATCGTGCCCGCTTTGTGGGTCCAATAAACTGGCTAGCGCCACCCCGTTTGGCCTCCCGCGGACCGGGTAAAGGTTCCTTACCAAGTAGCCATGGGGGCGATGCGTCGTTATGTCGTCGACCGTTACTCGAGAACACCCGGGAGCCGATCAGCCCGAACCGGGCCGATTGCACCATCCCGAACTTCTTGCAGCTCTTCGCGCGTTCCGCGACGGAAATTTTCGGGCGCGGCTACCGAACGACCTCGTCGGCATAGACGGCGAGATCGCCGCGGCATTCAACTCCTGCATCGAGCAAAGCCAGTATATCAACGACGAGCTCGCGCGCATCAGCGACGTCGTCGGACGTGAAGGCGCCATCACCAAACGCGCGAGCGCCGAAGGCGTGCGCGGCGAGCGGCGAGACAGCATCGAGTCGGTCAACCGGCTGATCGACGACCTCGTTTTTCCGATGTCGGAAGCCGGGCGCGTACTCGGCGCCGTTGCCAACGGCGACCTCTCGCAGCAGATGCCGCTTGAAACCGACAGTCACCCGTTGCGCGGCGAGTTTCTCCGGTCCAGCCGCACGATCAACAAAATGGTCGATCGCCTCAACGCCTTCGCTTCCGAAGTGACGCGCGTCGCGCGCGAAGTCGGCTCCGAAGGCAAGCTCGGCGGGCAGGCAAACGTCAAGGGCGTAGCCGGCACGTGGAAGGATCTCACCGACTCGGTCAACACGATGGCCGGCAATCTTACGGCGCAAGTGCGCAACATCGCCGACGTGACCACCGCCGTCGCGAACGGCGATCTCTCGAAGAAGATTACCGTCGATGCACGCGGAGAGATCCGCGAGCTTTCCGGCACGATCAACACGATGGTCGATCAGCTCAACGCCTTCGCCTCGGAGGTGACGCGCGTCGCGCGCGAAGTCGGCTCCGAAGGCATCTTGGGCGGACAAGCGCAGGTGACCGGTGTCGCCGGCACGTGGAAAGATCTCACCGATTCGGTCAACACGATGGCCGGCAACCTCACCGCGCAAGTGCGCAACATCGCCAACGTGACGACCGCCGTCGCCCGCGGCGATCTCTCCAAAAAGATTACCGTCGACGTCAAAGGCGAGATTGCCGAGCTCAAAGACACGATCAACGTGATGGTCGATCAGCTCAACGCCTTCGCCTCCGAGGTCACGCGTGTCGCGCGCGAGGTCGGCTCCGAAGGCAAACTCGGCGGTCAAGCGGCCGTCGAAGGTGCGGCGGGCACGTGGAAGGACCTTACCGATTCCGTAAACACGATGGCCTCGAACCTCACCGCGCAGGTCCGCAACATCGCCGAAGTCACGACCGCCGTCGCAAGCGGCGACCTCTCGAAGAAGATCACCGTCGACGTCAAGGGCGAGATCCTCGATCTCAAACGCACCGTCAACACCATGGTCGACCAGCTCAATGCCTTCGCCTCCGAAGTGACGCGCGTCGCCCGCGAGGTCGGCTCCGAAGGGATCCTCGGCGGACAGGCGGACGTCGGCGGCGTCTCCGGCACGTGGAAAGACTTGACCGATTCCGTCAACGTCATGGCCTCGAATCTCACCTCACAAGTTCGCAACATCGCGAACGTTACGACCGCCGTCGCCACCGGTGACCTTTCGAAGAAGATCACCGTCGACGTCCGCGGCGAGATCGCGGAACTCAAAAACACGATCAACACGATGGTCGATCAGCTCAACGGTTTCGCCTCGGAAGTGACGCGCGTCGCCCGCGAGGTCGGCTCCGAAGGCATTCTCGGCGGTCAAGCGCAGGTAGCGGGCGTTTCAGGAACGTGGAAAGATCTCACCGAGTCGGTGAATTTCATGGCCTCGAATCTGACCTCGCAAGTGCGCAACATTGCCGACGTCACGACGGCCGTCGCCAACGGCGACCTCTCGAAAAAGATCACCGTCCCGGTTCGCGGCGAGATCCTCGAACTCAAGGACACGATCAACACCATGGTCGATCAGCTCAACGCCTTCGCCTCCGAAGTGACGCGCGTTGCGCGCGAGGTCGGCTCCGAAGGCAAGCTCGGCGGCCAAGCGCAAGTGCAGGGCGTGAGCGGCACGTGGAAAGACTTGACCGATTCGGTCAACGTCATGGCCTCGAACCTCACCTCCCAAGTTCGTAACATCGCCGACGTCACGACGGCCGTCGCGACCGGGGATCTTTCCAAGAAGATCACCGTCGACGTCAAGGGCGAAATCGCCGAACTGAAATACACGATCAACACGATGGTCGATCAGCTCAACGCGTTCGCTTCCGAAGTGACGCGCGTCGCGCGCGAAGTCGGATCCGACGGCATCCTCGGCGGCCAGGCCCGCGTGCAAGGCGTTTCGGGCACGTGGAAGGATCTCACCGACTCGGTGAACTTCATGGCGTCGAACCTCACCTCACAGGTGCGCAACATCGCCAAGGTCACGACCGCCGTCGCCAACGGCGACCTCTCGAAGAAGATCACCGTCGACGTGCGCGGTGAAATTGCCGAGCTGAAAGACACAATCAACGTCATGGTCGACCAGCTCAACGCCTTCGCTTCCGAAGTCACGCGCGTCGCGCGCGAAGTCGGCTCCGAAGGCGTCCTTGGCGGTCAGGCGCGCGTGCAGGGCGTCAGCGGCGTTTGGAAGGACCTCACCGATAACGTCAACTCGATGGCCGCCAATTTGACCAATCAGGTTCGCGGTATTGCCGAGGTCGTCACCGGCGTCGCCAACGGCGACCTCAAGCGCAAGCTCACGCTGCAGGCGCGCGGTGAAATCGCGCTTCTCGCCGAGACGATCAACGGGATGATCGACACGCTGGCGACGTTCGCCGATCAAGTCACGACGGTGGCTCGCGAGGTCGGTTTCGAAGGGCGACTGGGCGGTCAAGCCAACGTCCCGGGTGCGGCCGGCCTTTGGCGCGACCTGACGGACAACGTCAACCAGCTCGCCGCGCAGCTCACCAATCAAATCCGCGCCATCTCCGAAGTGGCGACAACCGTCACCAAAGGCGACCTTTCGCGAACGATCGAGATCGAGGCGCGCGGCGAGGTCGGCGAACTCACCAAGAACGTCAACGAGATGATTCAAAACTTGCGCGACACCACGCGCAAGGGCACCGAGCAAGATTGGTTCAAGACGAATCTCGCGCGGTTCACCTCGATGCTCCAGGGACAACGCGACATCACCGTCGTCACCCAACTGATCATGTCGGAGCTGGTTCCGCTGATCAACGCGCAGGCCGGCGCCTTTTACGTGACGGATCTCGACGACGGCGCACTACGCCTGCGTCTGATCGCGAGCTACGCGCTCCCGCGCGAGCGCGCCGGTAAGACGATCGCGTTCGGCGAGGGGCTGGTCGGGCAATGCGCCGTCGAGAAGCAACGCATCCTTCTCGGGAGCGTACCGAAGGGTTACGCGAAGATCGGTTCCGGTATCGGAGACGTCGACGCCATCTCGCTCGTGGTGCTTCCCGTCACGTTCGAGGGCGAGATCAAGGCCGTCATCGAGATGGCCTCGCTGCGCGGGTTCGACGAGATCCATCTGCTCTTCTTGGATCAGCTGATGCAATCCATCGGCGTCATGCTCAACACCATCACCGCGTCGATGCGCACCGAGGAGCTGCTCAAGCAGTCACAAGGCCTCACCGCCGAACTGCAGAGCCAACAGCTCGAGCTGACGCAGACCAACGACGAACTCGAGGAGAAGGCGCGCCTGCTGCAGGAGCGCAACGAGGAGATTGAACGCCGGACGCGCGAGATCGAAGAGGCGCGCGCCGAACTCGAACGCAAGGCCGAGCAACTTTCGCTCACGTCGAAATACAAGTCGCAATTCTTGGCGAACATGTCGCACGAACTGCGCACACCGCTCAACAGCCTTCTCATCCTTTCCCGGCAACTCGCGGAAAACGCGCCCGGGAACATGACTCCCGAGCAGGTCGAGTTCGCGCAGACCATCGGTGGCGCCGGACGCGACCTGCTCACCTTGATCAACGACGTTCTTGACCTCTCCAAGATCGAATCGGGCACGACGGCGATCGACCTGCAGGCGCTCTCGATGGATTCCATCGAGTCGGAGGTCAAGCGCACGTTCAATCAGATCGCGGCCGACAAGGACCTCGAGTTCATCATCACGCGCGATCACGACGTTCCGGACTCCATCACGACCGACCCCACGCGCTTGCAGCAAGTCCTCAAGAACTTGCTTTCGAACGCCTTCAAGTTCACGGCCGACGGATCGGTCACGCTCCACATCAAGGCCGCGCACGATCGTTCCCTCCCCGTGCCCGGCCCCGCCGTGGCATTCGCCGTGACCGACACGGGCATCGGTATCGCGCAAGACAAGTACAACGTGATCTTCGAAGCGTTCCAGCAAGCCGACATGGGGACGTCGCGCAAGTTCGGCGGGACGGGCCTGGGGCTTTCGATCTGCCGCGAAATTGCGGCGCTGCTGGGCGGCGAAATCGCGGTTGAAAGCGCGGTAGGCGCCGGAAGCACCTTCACCTTCTTCCATCCCGCGCAACGCGCGCGTTCTTCGACGCAGGCCGTCACCCCGCGCGTGCACGATGACCGCGCCGCCATCGAGCCCGGCGACCGGATGCTGCTCGTCATCGAAGACGACCCCACCTTCGCAAAGATCGTCACCGGATTCGCGCAGGCGCGCGGATTCAAGACGATCGTCGCGCATTCCGGCGAAGAGGCACTCGACCTTGCGATCCGGCATCTTCCCGACGCGATCACGCTCGACATCGCGCTTCCCGACATGGACGGGTGGCACGTGCTCCAGGCACTGCGCGAGAACACTCTCACGGCGCAGATTCCGGTGCACGTCATGTCTGGAGGCGAACAACAAGTGCGCGCGCTCGAAGCCGGCGCGGTCGCTCATCTGCAAAAGCCCATCTCGGAAGAAGCGCTGGTTGACGCCTTCGACCGGCTCCTCGGCTTTGCTGAAAGCCGTTGCAAAAACGTGCTGGTGGTCGAGGACGACATCGTTCAGCTCAATGCGATGGTGGGCTTGATCGGCACCGGCGAAATCCAAGTCACCGCGGTCGATACGGGCGATGCCGCGCTCACGGCCGTGCAGCGCGCACGCTTCGACTGCATCATCGTCGATCTGGGCTTACCGGACATGAGCGGACAGGAACTGATCGATCGGCTTCGCGCAAATGAGGGTACCGCGCGCGTTCCCGTCATCGTTTATACGGGACGCGACTTGACGCGCGAACAGGAGGCAAGCCTGCGGCGTCTGTCTTCGACGATCATCATGAAAGACGGCTACGCGCCCGAACGGCTGATCGACGAACTCAACTTCTTCCTGCATCGTGTCGAGGCGGATCTCGGACCGCTCAAGCGCCTGCCCTTGGAAGAGGGCAACGGAGTCCTCCAGCGCAAGCGTGTGCTCATCGTCGACGACGATGCACGCAACATCTTCGCGCTCGAAGCGGCGCTGCGCGCGTATGGAATGGAAACGGTCACCGCGGAGAGCGGGCTCGGCGGCATCGAGTTGCTTCGCTCGCGCGACGACATCGACATCGTCTTGATGGACATCATGATGCCGGAGATGGACGGATACGAGACGATACGGCGCATTCGCAACGATCCTCGCATCGGAGAGATTCCG
>DATKPZ010000263.1:0-2365 GCA_035523815.1 Alphaproteobacteria bacterium | reverse complement strand
TCGCGCCGATGTTGCACGGCGATATTTCGGAGGTGCTGGCTATCGAACGCGCCTCGTTCGTGACGACGTGGCCGGCCGATGCGTTTTACAACGAGTTGCACACGAACAAACTCGCGCATTATTACGTCGGGCGCATCGGCGGCAAGATCGTCGCCTATGGCGGGATTTGGGTCATCTTCGAGGATTCGCACATCACGACGATCGCCGTCGATCCGTCGCTGCGCGGCCGGCGCTACGGCGAGAGAGTGCTTCTCTATCTTCTGGATGACGCGATCGAACGCGGCGCTTCGTGGATGACGCTCGAGGTGCGCGAGAGCAACGTCGGTGCGCAGCAGCTTTACCGAAAGTACGGCTTCACCACGGTCACGACGCGCAAAGGATACTACAGCGACAACAACGAGAATGCGATGGTGATGTGGGCCGGCAACCTCAAGGGCGAACTGTTTCGCGCGCGTCTCGATGCGTTGCGCGCTCGACTGGCATAGCGAGCAACGCGACGCTGACGTACACCGAACTCGCGCGAGCCGTGCGCGCACACTTGAACCAAGAGCATCGGTATCGGCACTGCGTGCGCGTCGCGCGCAGCGCCGATTTGCTCGCGCAGGCCCACGGTGTCGACCCGGCAAGAGCGCGCCTTGCCGCGATGCTGCACGACTTGGCCCGCCTCTATTCCGCGTCTGAGTTGCTCAAAGAATGCGAACGTCGCGAGATGCCGATCGACGACTTCGAACGGCGCAATCCGATCGTGCTGCACGCTCCGCTCGGCGCCGAGCTCGCGCGCGAGCAGTTCGGCGTTGACGACCCGCAGGTGCTCTCGGCGATCGCCAAGCACACCCTCGGGGCCCCGGAAATGTCGACGCTGGACTGCGTCATTTACCTGGCGGACGCGCTCGAGCCCGGCCGGGAGTACGAAAATCGCCCGGCGATCTGGGATCTCGCGAAGCGAGACCTGCGCGCGGCAATGTCGGCGACGATCGAGGACTCGATGGAGTATCTTCACGGTCTGGGACGCGAGCCCGCGCCCCGAACGCTCGCCATGCGGCGCGCCTTTTCCGCCTCAAGGGCACAGGGAGTCGAACCATCGCTGAACTGATCGACGTCGTCCGCGACGCCGCGCTCGAGAAAAAGGGCGAAGATTTCATCACCATCGACGTCGGCGGCCGCACGATTCTCGCCGACACGTTTGCAATCGTGACCGGACGCTCGAAGATTCAAACGCGAGCCATCGCCGACGCCATCGTGGAGCGCTGCGAGGCTGAGGGGCTCGCGGTCAAACGAGTCGAGGGCTACGCTGACGGCGCCTGGATTTTGCTCGATCTCGGAAACGCGATCGTCAACGTCTTCACGCCCGAGCAACGGCAATTCTACAACCTGGAGCGCCTGTGGAGCGAAGTCGAGAAACGGCAGGCCCAAGGATCATGAGCAATCGCACGCGCGTGGTCCACGAGACGCGGGCTCGGCGCGCCCGCAGGGAAATGTGGAAGAAGGCCTTCATCTGGGCCTTCATCGTGCTCTTCGCTTTCAGCGTGGCCGGCGGGGTTATCGCCATCGCGGTGGTCCGGTGAAACACCCCGGGGCCGGAGCGGATATCAGCCTACGGAGGACCGACGTGTACGCCAAAATCTTCTGGCGAGTGCTTGCCTCGCTCGCCGTAACGTTCCTGACCGGCACGCTGACCGTGTGCGCGGCAACAACGCCCATTACGGACGGGGCCGGGATGTTTTCGCAAGCCACCATCTCGCAGCTGGATCAGCAGATCAGCGATTTCACCGCGCAAACCGGCAAGCAGATCGTGGTGGTCACCGTTCCCTCGCTGAACGGAAAGTCTCTGAACGATGCGGCGGAAGCAGTCTTTCAGCAGCAAAACGTCAACGGCATCCTGATCTTCATCGCCAAGGACGACCGCCGCGACATCATTCTGCCCGACACGGCGACGGCGCAATTTTTCCCCGAGCAGACGATCGTCTCGATCCGCGAATCGATGGAATCCGCCTTCAAATCCGAGGACTACGACGGCGGCATCACGACGGCCGTAACGGGAATTCTCAATGTTTTTCGCGCGCATCTGAATAGCGCGCCCGGCGCAGGTGCGGCCAATAACTCCGCCCCCGCCGTCCCCTCGACAACGTACGCGCCGGCTCGCCGGCATTCGGGAGCATCGTCCATGTGGACCATCATCATTTTGATCGTCATCGGGTATCTCGTGTTGCGTTCGATTCTTCGCGCAATGTCGGGGCCGCGCTACTACGGCGGCGGCCCGGGTATGCCGGGAGCGGGCGGACCGGGACCGGGCGGCCCCGGTTACGGCGGCTACGGCTATGGCGGACCGGGATATTACGGCGGCGGCGGCGGTTTCTGGAGCGGT
>DATKPZ010000262.1:0-5087 GCA_035523815.1 Alphaproteobacteria bacterium | reverse complement strand
GCGGCTGCGCGGCGGCTTGATCGTTTCGGTGCAAGCCTGGAGCGGTTCGGCGATCGACGATCCGCTGGTGCTCGGCGCCATGGCATCTGCAGCGCAAGCAAACGGTGCGGCCGGTGTGCGGATGCAGGGCGCCGCGAACCTTCGAGCCGCGCGTGCTCGTCTGACGATCCCGATGATCGGCATCATCAAAATTGACTATCCCGGATTCGCGCCGTACATTACCCCGACGCTCGCGCAGGTTCAGGAAGTCGCTGCCTGTGGCGTCGAGATCATCGCCTTCGACGCGACGCCGCGCGCGCGTCCCGACGGATCGACGGTCGAATCGTTGGTTGCCGCCGTCCACGCGGCGGGCTGCATCGCGATGGCCGATTGCGCGAGCGTCGGCGATGCGCTCTGCGCGCTTGCTGCCGGAGCGGAGATGCTGGCCACGACCCTGTGCGGTTATACTGATGAAACGAGAGGGACGCCCTTGCCGGCGCTTCCGCTGCTCCGCGAACTCGCCGAACTCGATGCGTTCGCGCTGTGCGAGGGTGGAGTGCGCGCCCCGGGTGAGGTCGAGGCCGCGTTCGCCGCCGGGGCGGATGCCGTCGTGGTGGGCAGCGCGATCACGAATACCGACTGGCTCGTCGGGGAGTTTGCCGCCCGCGCGCCTAAAGGGCATCCCACACGCTAAAGTCGATGCCGGCGCAGCCGCTGATATTTATAGTGATGAGAAGACTCGCAAGGTTAGGGAGAGAGATCCTTGGTTGAGAATCGCGCTGCGGGAGCTTCGCTCGACCGCGGCTTTTGGACTGTTACCGCGGTGCTCGCGCTCTTGTCGGTCGCCGGGATCGTCTATTGGTCGACGGCGCCGCTCGATACGATCATGCCGGTGGTGGCCGCCCAGCCGGGCGAACAGGTCGATGAGCTTCTGCGCTTCATGGCTGCCTCGGGCACGGCGCTCTTCATCTTCGTCGCCGGTTACCTGCTGTATTTTTCCATCGCGTTCCGCGCCAAAGCGAGCGACGGTCCCGATGCGATCGGCGTGCAGATCCACGACAACCACGTCCTCGAGTTTTGGTGGACGCTGATCCCCACGCTGTTCGTCGTGCTGCTCTCGTACCTGAGCATTCGAATTTGGTATCAGATTCAAATCGCGCAGCCCGCGAACGGATTGGTCGTCGAATCGATCGGACATCAATGGTACTTCACCTTCCGTTATCCGCAGGTCAACGGCGAGGTGACGGGCGAGATGCATCTGCCGGTCAACCAGCCGGTCGTTCTCAACGTGACCTCCTCCGACGTCATCCACTCGTTCTGGGTCCCGGCCTTTCGCCTCAAGGCCGACATGGTGCCGGGCCTGATCAATACGATCCGGTTTACGCCGACCAAGGTTGGGCGCTACCCGATCGTCTGCACCGAATTTTGCGGCACCGACCATGGCCTCATGAGCGGAGAGATTCCGACCGTCGACGGCAAACCCAATAACGGCGCGGAGTTTTTGGTGGTCGATACACCGGCCAACTTCCAAAAGTGGTACCACGGATGGCAAACCAAGAACGCCAACGTGAGCAACGCGCTCCCGACCACCAGCGGGACGGTCGCGCTCACCGGCGGCGACGCGGCTGCGGGCAAGGCGCTCTTCGCACAGAAGTGCAGCGCTTGTCACGCGCTTGGCCCGTTCTCGCAGCGGATCGTGGGTCCGGGGCTCAAAGGCGTCCTGCACGACCCCACTCATCCCAACCTCGTCGACGGACAACCGGCTACGCCGGCCGACGTCGCCTCGATTCTCCAAAAGGGCTTCACCGGTAGTCTTGGTACGATGCCCAATGCCACCGCGAACGGCCTTTCCGACAAAGACATAGCGAATCTCGTCGCGTACCTGAATTCGCTGAAGTAACCGGGAGCACACACGAGTCATGTCAACGACAGCGCAGCACGCGGGCGGGATCGCCGGCCACATCCATCCGGAGCCGCAAGGGTTCGTCCGGCGGTACATCTTCTCGATCGATCACAAGATCATCGGGATCCAGTACTTGGTCACGGGGTTCGTGTTCTTGATGCTCGGCGGCTTGCTGGCCGAAGTCATACGCACGCAGCTGCTCAATGCAACCGGCGGGTTCGTGAGTCCCGACGTCTATAACGAAGTCTACTCCGTCCACGGCTCGACGATGGTCTGGCTCGTGATCATCCCGCTGATGACGGGCGCCTTCGGCAATATCATCATGCCGCTGCAAATCGGCGCGCGCGACGTGGCGTTTCCGTGGCTGAACATGCTGAGCTTCTGGATCTTCCCGGTCGCGGGCCTGATGCTGTTCTCGTCGTTTCTGATGGGCGCGCCGGTTGCGGGCTGGACCGAGTATCCGCCGATGTCGCTGCAGGCGGGGCCAGGCACCTCGATGTGGGCGGCCGCCATCTTCTTAGTCGGCGTCAGCTCGACGCTGACGGGCATCAACTTCGTGGTGACGATGTATCAGATGCGCGCGCCCGGCATGACCTTCACCCGCATGCCGCTCTTTTGCTGGGCGCAGCTCGCCACCGCGCCGCTGCTCATGATCGCGACGACGGCGCTCGCCGCCGCGCTCGCCGCGCTCTTTATCGAGCGCCAATTCGGCGTGCCGTTCTACGATCCGACCAAGGGCGGCAGCCCGCTGATGTGGCAGCACATGTTCTGGTTCTACTCGCATCCGGCCGTGTACATCATGATTTTGCCGGGATTCGGCATGATCTCCGAGATCATCCCGACCTTCGCGCGTAAACCGATCTTCGGTTACAAGCTGATCGCGTTCTCGTCGATGGCGATCGCCCTTGCGGGCTTCATGGTCTGGGCGCACCACATGTTCACCTCGGGCCTCGCGCCCTATCTGCAGTTGCCGTTCATGATCCTCACCTTCGTGATCGCGATTCCGACGGGCGTGAAAATCTTCTCCTGGACCGCGACGCTGTGGGGCGGAAAGATCCACTACACGACGGCGATGCTCTTTGCCATCGGATTCGTCGCGCTCTTTACGCTCGGCGGCATCACGGGCATTTTCCTCGCGGCGGTGCCGTTCGATCTGCACGTGCACGGCACGTACTTCGTGGTGGCCCATCTCCACTACGTGCTCGTCGGCGGATCGCTGACGTCGCTGTTCGCGGGCACCTACTTCTACTTCCCCAAATTTACCGGGCGGCTGATGAACGAGACGCTCGGGAAGTGGCACTTCTGGCTCTTCTTTATCGGCTTCAACGGCACGTTCTTGCCGCAGCATTGGCTGGGCATGCTCGGCATGCCGCGGCGCGTGCCGGAGTACGATCCGCAGTTCCAGTTCTGGAACGACGTGTCGTCGATCGCGTCCTATGTCATGACGTTTGCGATCCTGCTGTTCTTCATCAACATCTTATGGAGCCTTCGCAACGGCAAGAAGGCCGGCCCAAATCCGTGGGGTGCGCGCACGCTCGAATGGCAAATTCCTTCGCCGCCGCACTACTACAACTTCAAGAACATTCCGACGGTCTTCGGGCTGCCGTACAACTTCGGCCAGCCGCTCCCGTATAAGGGGCTGGACGAAGAACTCACCGACACGCCGGTTACGGTTGGAGCACATTAATGGCTGTCGCTTCACTACCGCACGTCGTCGCACCCGAGCACGAGGGGGCCGACCAGCTCTACGTCGAGACGCGCGCGCTGCGGCTTCAGGGGTTCCTGCTGTTTCTCGTTTCGGACTGCGTGCTGTTCTCGTCGTTCATCTTTGCGTACCTCTACATGCGCAACAGCGGTCAAGGGTGGCCGCCGCCGGGCATTAGCCGCCTCGACGTTGCATTTGCGTCGCTCAACTCGGTCGTGCTCTTTGGTTCGGGAGCCACGATGCACTATGCGCTCGAGAATTGGAAGCACAACAATTTCGGCCGCTATGCATTCTTCATGATCGCGACGATTTTGCTGGGCATCGGCTTTCTCTCGGGTCAAGGCTACGAGTACACGACCTTGATCTACAAAGAGCACGTGACGTGGGCAGGGAGCGGCATTTTCGGCGCCTCGTTCTTCACGCTCACCGGCATGCACGGCTTCCACGTCTCGGTCGGCGTGCTGTATCTGATCATATTGTTCTTGCAATCGATCCACGGCGTCTACGACAAAGACAAATACTTCGGTCTGACCGCAGGTACGCTGTACTGGCACTTCGTCGATGTCATCTGGGTCGTACTGTTTTCGATCTTCTATCTGATTTAGGGGCGGCGGCATGCATATCGATCCTGCAGTTCTCGAACGAACGATCGCGATTATCGGCGGCATCATCGTCGCAATCGTGTCGGCCAAGGCGCTCAAAGACGATTGGACGACGCCCGGTCTCGACAACAACGTTTTCAAGATCATGCTCGGCCTGCTGTGTCTGGGTGCGGTGATCGCACTGCTGGCCGGCGCGGGCGTGCTCGGCAACTTCCCGAAGGCGGCGTGACGTGATCGAACATCAAGATGCCATCGACTTCAGCCGCGTCATCGAATCGCGAGGCATCGGCACGGGCGTGCGCTGGATCCTTGGAATCGGCATCGTGATGATTTTCACGATCGGCGGATTCACCGCGTTCCTCTCGGGACACGGTCACATGTGGCCGGCAACGCACACGATGCGGATGGACTTAGGGAGTATGCCGAAGTGACGGTTTGTCCGAGCTAAGCGCGCGACCCTCACTCAACGCCTCGCGTCTCGGACAAGTATGGTCAGGGTCCTCGCCGCTTCGGCTAACCCGTTCGGGTTCGCGCGCTCAGCTCAGACAAACCGAACTTCGGTTAGGTGTCTGGATGCGGGCCTTTGCGTGGGGCGATGCCGATAGCGAGCAGAGGCAACTCGTCCGGCAGTAATCCGGTCGAACGGCCGTCGATCTTATGGATTCCCGCGAAGACCGAAAATTCGATCATCGCGGGAATCGTCGCATTCTCGAGCCTGCGCCTGCCGAAGTACTCCCACTCGCACGCGACGCTGCGGTCTTCGAAGAGCGTCGCGACGTACCCGTGTCCGTCTTCTTTGGAACGATCGTCGGGCTCGCGATAGCGCACGAAGCCGTCGACTTTGTAGATCGGCTTGTACGTCTGCACGTACGCGAGGAGCGGCGCGACCAGCACCGCG
>DATKPZ010000261.1:0-7858 GCA_035523815.1 Alphaproteobacteria bacterium | reverse complement strand
ATCCTCGACGCCTTCTCGGCGATGGTCGCGGACCGTCCCTATCACCGCGGGATCACCGAGGACGCGGCGCTTGCCGAGATCCAGCGCTGCGCCGGCACCCAATTCGACCCGGCGCTCGTCGACCGGTTCGTTGCCTGGCGGGAAGAGGGCAATCCCCCTCCCCTAGCCTAACGGTACAGCCGTCCGACGGATGCGAGGAGCGGGGGCCCGACGTGTGTGTTGGAACACACGAGGGGTCCCGCGACGAAGTAGCCGCGGACGGATGGGCGCTCGTAGCTCAATTGGATAGAGCAAGGCACTCCTAAGGCCGAGGTTGGCGGTTCAATTCCGCCCGAGCGCATGATTTTTGGGGGCCCCAACGACGTTGGGGGGCGCGCAGCTGCGCAGCAGCGGAGTGCCTTCAAATGGACGGGGTCCCCGTGCGCGCCAGCGCATGGGGAATAGAGCAAGGCACTCCTTAAGGCCGAGGTTGGCGGTTCAATTCCGCCCGAGCGCAAGATTTGCCGGGCCCCGCCTCGAGAGGTTGCACCCCGGGGCGGGGTTATGCTACAGTCTATGGGCTAAGAACGGTCCTGCGGGCCGTTTATTTCATGTCGCGTGGTAAACTAGAGATGGCTAAAAAAGAAAATCGCGTGATGGTCGTGCTGGCCTGCAACGAATGCAAACGGCGCAACTACAACACACAAAAAAACAAGCAGAAGACAACGGACCGGCTTGAGCTGAGCAAATACTGCCGCTTCTGCCGTTGCCACCGCGCACACCGCGAAACGAAGTAACACTACCAGCGGCGAGAGCGTACGTAGTGAGCGTACGTCGGTAACGAGGACAGTTTTTTTCGAGAGCGAGGCGGCGAGGCCCGCCGTGTGCAGGGGCACACAAGGGCTGAGACAACGAAGCTATCGGGAAAAAATGTAGGGCGGTAGCTCAATTGGTAGAGTAGCGGTCTCCAAAATCGCCGGTTGCAGGTTCGAGTCCTGTCCGCCCTGCCAAGTTCAACCCAGGAGCGAAAGAAGTTTGGTGAACGAACAAAAGAAGTCCGCAGCAGTGAGCCGCCAGCAGCAGGCCAGCGGTGATTTCGTGCGCGGCGTGTTCACCGAGTTGCGCCGCGTGACGTGGCCGACCCGCAACGAGTGGGTCTCGGCAACCGTGTTGACGCTGGGATTGGTGATCGGCGTGGGGCTGCTCACGTGGCTGCTCGACAATTTCTTCGGCTGGCTCTTCGCTCAGCTCCACCTCTTCAACATTTAGTTATGATGTCCGATATCGAACGCGAATACGAGGACGGCACCGCCTCCCCGATCCACCCCGAGCCCGACGTCGTCGTCGCCGTCGAAGACGCGATCGTCGAAGCGTCGTCGCCCGATGCGCTCGCCGAGGGGGCCACGCCCGAGGGCGACGCCGAGTCCGCGCCGGCGACGCCGGCCAAAAAGGACAACCGTAACTGGTTCGTCATCCACACGTATTCGGGTTACGAGAACAAAGTAAAGGCCAATCTCGAGCGCCGCATTCACTCGATGAACATGGCTGAGAAGATCTTCCGCGTGCTCGTTCCGATGGAAGACGAAGTCGAGTTCAAAGACGGCAAGCGCAAGATCACGCCCAAAAAAGTATTCCCCGGCTACGTCCTGGTCGAGATGATCATGGACGACCAGTCGTGGTACGTCGTTCGCAACACGCAAGGCGTGACCGGTTTCGTCGGCAGCCCCGGACCGGGCGAAAAGCCCGTGCCGCTGCAAGAGAAAGAAGTCAAGACGATCCTCAAGCAGATGGGCATCGAAGCCCCCAAGCTCAAGATCGACTTCGCCAAGGGCGATCGCGTCAAGGTCACCTCGGGTCCGTTCTTCGATTTCACCGGCGTCGTCGACGAGATCCAGCCCGAAAAAGAACGCCTGCGCGCGCTCATCTCGATCTTCGGACGCGAGACGCCCGTGGAGCTCGAGTTCTTCCAAGTGGAGAAGGTTTAGGGTAGACTAGACAAGTTTCTCGTGGGAACGACCCCGCCCCACGAGCTTTGCAGAGGGGAAGGGACGCTGAACAGAAGCGTTCCGCAACGTAGGAAGACTTGGGACGCGCCGGAGCCCTGGATGGGCGAGAGGCGCGGCCACATAACCGCCGGCAACACGATGTTGCCCCGCGTCTTCCCTAGTGCGGAACGATTCGTGCGAAGCGGCCCGTACTAGACGAAAGAAACGCAACATGGCAAAGAAGGTCGTAGGCAAGATCGGCCTACAGATTCCGGCCGGCAAGGCAACGCCTGCGCCGCCGATCGGCCCGGCGCTGGGCCCATACTCGCTGAATATCATGGACTTCTGCAAGCAGTACAACGAACGTACGGCATCGCAGGCGGGTATGATCATTCCGGTCGAGATCACCGTGTACGAAGATCGTACGTTTACGTTCATTACGAAGACGCCGCCCGCGTCGTTCTTGATCAAACAGGCGCTCAAAATCGAGTCGGGTTCGAAAGAGCCCAATCGAAACAAGGTCGGAAAGCTGACCCAGAAGCAGCTCGAAGAGATCGCCAAGGTGAAGATGCCCGACATCAACGCGAACGATATCGATGCTGCCAAGAAGATCATCGCCGGAACGGCGCGCTCGATGGGCGTGGAGGTGGAGTAATGCCGCAACATCACGGAAAGCGTTACAAAAATCTCGTCGCCAACTTCGATAAGAAGGCGTTGTACACGCCGGCCGAAGCGATCGGATTCGTGAAGAAGAACGCGAATGCGAAGTTCAACGAAACCGTCGAAATTCACATCCGCCTGGGCGTCGACCCGAAGAAGAGCGATCAGAACGTGCGCGGCACGGTGCTCTTGCCGCACGGCACGGGGCGCACGGTGCGCGTGATTGCGTTCGCCAAGGGCGACAACGCGAAGGCCGCACAAGAGGCGGGTGCCGATATCGTCGGCGATCAGGATCTGATCGACAAGCTCAAAGCCGGCTTCACCGACTTCGACGTCGCGGTTGCGACGCCGGACATGATGGCGCAAGTCGGTAAGGAGCTCGGTCGCATCCTCGCGCAGAAGATGCCCAATCCCAAGGCAGGCACCGTGTCGGCGAATATCGCCGGCGCGATACGCGACATCAAAGCCGGTAAGGTGGAGTATCGTCTCGACAAGAGCGCGATCGTCCACACGATCGTCGGTAAGGCGCAGTTCGACGAGCAGCAACTGCTCGAGAACGTGAGCGCGCTTCTCGACGCGATCGTGCGCGCCAAGCCCGCCGCCGCGAAGGGGACCTACCTCAAGAGCGTCACGCTCACGAGCACGATGGGCCCCGGCATCAAGGTCGACCCCAACCGGGTCAAAGCCACCGCCTAACGGCCGGCCGCCGCTAGCAAGACCCCGCGAGCCATCGCGGGGTCTTTGGTTTTAAACCTCCAGGTTTCTGGATATAGACGAATTGCTCGGTTGTTTGGTAGAAATATGCTGTCATTGCATCTGAGATTTGAGGTGGGATTTCGGCTGTGAGCGCGAGAGAATATGAAGAGCAGCTCGGCCGTGGGAGCCGCGGCGAGTTGTCGGCTGCCCAAGCGCACGAGCGAGCCATGTCCATTCCGATCGAAGAGGTCGTCAAGGAGCTCACCGAGCTGCTTGGTTCGAAAACGGTCGCGATGATCGGCGGGGTTGGCGAAACCCGCGCCGTCGCGCAGTGGACGTCCGGACGCCTGCCGCAGCGGCCCAACGTGTTGCGGTTCACGCTCCAAGTCGCGACGATGATTCTGAGCGCTCGAGACCCGGACGTCGTCCGTGCCTGGTTCCACGGAAGCAATCCGCACCTGCGCGATCGCGTTCCGGCCGTGCTTCTCCGGAATGAATCCCTCGTCGAAATACAGGCCGAAATCATGGCCGCCGCACGCATCTTCGCATCTCGGTGACGGCCCCCGCGGCCGCCGGGCACCGAGTTGTTTTCAATTGGCGCCTTAGGTTACTTTTGAACCACTATGGATCTGCGAAAAGCGTTAGCACACGAATCGCCCGGCTGGGCCGAGGTGCTTTCGGTCAAGGGCGAGCTGGATATTGCGGCAGCGAAATGCTTTGCCGAGACGATCGCGAGCAAGCTCGAGGGCGATCTGCCGGTTATCGTCGATTTTTCCGGATGTGAATATTTGGACTCAACGATTTTGAACGTGCTGATCCGCGCGGCCAACGCCGCGCCCGACCGGGTCGGCGTCGTCGTTCCGGACGGCTCGCGGGTTCGCAGGATCTTCCGGATCACCGGGCTCGAGGATGCGCTGCGCTTGTGTGAATCGCGCGACGCGTTGCAGGTACGATTTTCAGCCTAGCCCAACTCCCCCCGGGTGAATCCGGCTTGGAATACGCGCCGCCGGCGCAAGAACGAACGCTTGGCGCGCGTCTCCCGCTTGGTGCGGGACGGCCGCTTCGAGGCGCGCGACGCGGTTGCGGTCCTTGAAGAGCTGATCGAACCGGGCGACCGTCTGTGCCTTGAGGGCAACAATCAGAAGCAAGCCGACTTCCTATCGAGGGCGCTTGCAGCGGTAAATCCCGAGCGCATTCACGATCTGCATCTTCTGATCTCGGTCATCGGGCGCCCCGAGCACATCGCGCTCTTCGAGCGAGGCATCGCCTCCCAAGTCGATTTCTCGTATTCCGGTCCGCAGTCGCTGCGTCTCGCGCAGCAGGTGGCCGACGGACGCGTTCGCGTGGGAGCCATTCATACATATCTGGAGCTCTTCGCGCGCTATTTCGTCGATCTTACTCCGAACATCGCGTTGGTTGCCGCCGACGAGGCCGATGCCGACGGCAACCTCTACACCGGGCCGAATACGGAAGAGACCCCGACCATCGCCGAGGCGACCGCCTTTCGCGATGGGATCGTGATCGCGCAAGTCAACCGCGTCGTCGATCGCTGCACGCGCGTCGATATCCCGGGCGATTGGGTAGATCTCGTCGTCGTCGCCGACCGCCCGTACGAAATCGAACCGCTCTTTACCCGCGATCCCGAACTGATCGGCGACGTGCAGATCTTGATGGCCATGCTGGTGCTGCGCGGCATCTACGAACGCCACCGCGTGCAAAGTCTCAATCACGGCATCGGCTTTGACACCGCCGCGATCGAGTTGATTTTGCCCACCTACGGTGAGCGTCTGGGACTGCGCGGCGACGTCTGCACGCACTGGGTGCTCAACCCGCATCCCACGCTCATTCCCGCGATCGAAAGCGGCTGGGTGCGCAGCGTTCACTGCTACGGCGGTGAGCTTGGTATGGAACGCTACGTTGCCGCGCGGCCCGACGTCTTTTTCACCGGTCGTGACGGATCGCTGCGTTCCAATCGCGCGTTCTGCCAGGCGGCGGGTCTGTACGCGACGGATCTGTTCATCGGCTCGACCCTGCAGATCGACCGCGACGCGAATTCGTCGACCGCGACCCTGGGCCGCATTGCGGGCTTCGGCGGCGCTCCGAACCTCGGCAGCGATCCGCGGGGGCGCCGTCACTCGAGCACCGCGTGGCTCGAGATGACGTCGTCCGATGAAGAGATCCGGCGCGGGCGAAAGATCGTCGTGCAACTGGTCGAGACGTTTCAGGAGAGCGGTGTCCCGACATTCGTCGAGCGGCTCGACGCCGTCGAGCTCGGGCGCAGCGCCGGATTCCCCATCGCGCCGGTGATGATCTACGGCGACGACGTGACGCACGTGGTGACCGAAGAAGGCATCGCCTATCTCTATCGCGCCCGCGATATCGACGAGCGCCGTGCGGCCCTCGCGTCGATAGCCGGCGTCACGAAGATCGGCCTTGGCGCTGACGAACGCCGCACGCAGGCACTGCGGCAAGCCGGGATCGTGGCTTTTCCCGAAGATCTCGGCGTGCGGCGCAGCGAGGCCAATCGCACGTTGCTTGCCGCGCGCTCCGTGCGTGACCTCGTCGAATGGTCGGGCGGCCTCTACGATCCGCCCAAGCGGTTTAGGAGCTGGTGATGATCGAGACCCTCAGCTATGAGTATCCGGCGAGCGATTCGGTGCAGCATCGCGCACACGTGGGCGTGGTCGCGTCGGGAAACTGTGAGATCTTGCTCGAGCCTGCGAAAGACGGATGCGCGTCGATCGTCGTGCGCACCAGCGTGAGCGGTTTCGGCGCCACCTGGCAGGCGGTATTGGGCCGATTCTTCACGCGCAATCCGGTCGCGGTGCAGATCGAGATCAACGATTTCGGCGCGACGCCCGCCGTCGTATCGCTTCGCCTGGAGCAGGCCTTGGAGAATGCGCGATGAGTTTGCTGCTGACCGAATCATTCGCGGAGCGCGGAGCGCGCGAACGCGCTCGCGCGCTGCTCGACCCGCAGTCATTTCGCGAATTGCTCGATCCGTTCCAGCGGATCGCGTCTCCCTATCTCGCGGCGCAGGGCGTGGTTGCGCAGGCGGATGACGGAACCGTCGTCGCGCGCGGGACGATCGGAGGGGTTCGCGCGTGCGTCGTGGCGACCGACGGACGTTTTCTCGGTGGATCGATCGGAGAGATCGGCGGCGCGAAAATCGCCGGCGCGCTCGAGCTTGCGCGTCGCGATGTCGAGCGCGGAACGCCGACGCGTCTCGTGCTCGCGCTGGATACCGGCGGCATCCGCCTGCAGGAAGCCAATCTGGCGATTCTCGCGGTCTCGGAAATCTGCGACGGCATCGTCGCCTTGCGCGAGCTGATGCCGGTGGTCGCGCTCATTGCGGGGCGCGTGGGCGTGTACGGCGGCCTCTCGCTCTCAACCGCGTTGTGCAGCCAAATCATCGTGAGCGAAGGCGCGCGCGTCGGTCTCAACGGCCCGGACGTGGTCGAAACCGAGTCAGGACTCGACGAGATGGACTCGTCCGATCGCCCGTTGATCTGGCGCGTAACCGGCGGCCGCTTCCGTTTCGAGCAAGGCTTTGCAACAGAGCTCGTTCCCGACGACGTCGCCGCGATTCGCGCGGCCGTCGAGCGCGCGTTCGAAGAGCCGCGCGAGCTCGGCCCGCTGCTGCCGCAGTCCTTCCCGGATCCGCGGCTCGAACGCGACGTGTTTTTGCGCGCGATGGAGATCGAACCGTGAGTGCGAGCGTTCGCGGTCGCGTGTGGTTCGAGCGATTGACCGCAGGCGCGCCGCTGGTTGCGGGACTGCCCGCGTCGGTGCTGGCCGCCGATACCTCCATCGGCGGGCATGCCGTGCGTGCGGTTGCCGTCGTTCCGGATCCGAGCGGGCGTTTTCCACGGGCGCGCAACGGGGAGATGGGCATCGACGAAGGCTTCGGCCTCGCTGCCGCAGTGGGCGAAACTCCTCGCGGGAGCGCCATCCTCGCAATCGTTGACGTGCCGGGGCAATCGTTCGGAACGCGTGAAGAGGCCGTCGGCTTGCAGCGCGCGCTCGCCGCTTCGACCAATGCCTATATTCGTGCCCGCCGCGGCGGCCATCCGGTGCTCACGCTCGTCGTGGGGAAAGCGATCTCGGGTGCGTTCCTCTGCCACGGATTACAGGGCGGATGGATCGGTGCACTCGACGATGCGGGCATCGAGGTGCACGTCATGTCCGAAGCCGCGGTGGCACGCGTGACGCGCATGGAACGCGAGGATCTTGCGCGCGTCGCGCGTGAGGTTCCCGCGACAGCACGCGACATCCGCACCTTCGCGACGCTGGGCGGCATCGATCGGCTCTTCGCGGTGAGCGACCCGAACGCGCCGAGCGACGCGGACGTCGCGATGGTCACGCACGCGCTCGCCGAGGTCTTGCGCGATCCCAGCCTCGGGCTTCGCAATCCTCGGGAGCGGCTCGACGCGCCGGCTGCGCTGCAGACGCGCGCACTCTCGCGCCGCGTTCGCGACGAACTTCAGGCCCAATGGGATGCATGAACGCCCGCGCCCACACGATCTCGTCCGTCTAAG
>DATKPZ010000260.1:0-2439 GCA_035523815.1 Alphaproteobacteria bacterium | reverse complement strand
CGAGCTGATGCCGGTCATCGGGTTGACGGAGAAGCGCTATGCGTACGTCGATTCCGACGGCGTGTGGCACACCGAATTCGATGCTTATAACGCGATCGAATACTTCGAGCCGCAGCATCCGACCAAGCCGCGGCGGTTTTTTGGATTGATCGAGAACCCGCTGCATCGCAACAACGACACGCGCATCGCCTTTCGTGTGGAGTACAAACGCATGAACGAGCTGATTGCGTTGCTCGGTAAAATCGGCGCGGCCAGCCTCGAACTCAGCGACCAAATGGAGACGTATCCCGCCGTGTTCTTCGAGGATCCGGCGGGCACCAAGCTCGAACTCATCGGCCGCGAGGTTTAAGTTCGGTCTAATTTGATTCACAGGAAGCGTATAGCGCGCTCCCGGTAGGATCAGCGCATGAAGCTCCAAGTCACCCTCCTCGCCGGCCTCATGGCCGCCGCTCTTTCCATACCGGCTCTCGCGCAGGTCGATCAGCCACCCGCGCCGCCGGCGCAATCCCATCACGGCGATCGCATGATGCGCCGGTTCAGCAACCTCAACCTCAGCGATCAGCAAAAATCGCAAATCCGCACGCTGCTGGAAAACTACCGGCAGACGCATCCCAAAGGCAGCACGCCCGACCCCGACGCGCGCAAGCAACTGCGCGGTCAGATCTTGAGCGTCCTCACCCCCGATCAACGCATGCAACTCGAAGCGCAAGCGCGTCAGCGGCGCGCCGAACGCGCGCAGGAAGGCAACCCGGCGCCCAACCCCGTCGCCTCGCCCACTACCCGATAGCAAACTCTCGCTCGCGCGGATAGGAAACGCGCATACCCGGCGTGCATCTCTTCGCGCATGAGCGATACTCTCGCAATCCTCGTGGGCGGCGGGCCCGCGCCGGGAATCAACGGCGTCATCGCCTCGGCCACGATCGAAGCCGTCAACGCCGGGCTGCGCGTCGTGGGAATCTACGACGGCTATCGCGATCTCGCCGCCGGAACGCCCGTCAAAACCACCGCACTCGGTATCGACGACGCTGCGCTCATGCAATCCAGCGGCGGCTCGTTTCTGCGAACCTCGCGCACCAACCCGGCCAAAGATCCCGCAACGCTGGATCGCACCGTCCGTTCGCTCGAATCGCTCGGCGTGCGCTACCTGATCTGCATCGGCGGCGACGACACGACCTTTGGCGCCGCTCGCATCGCCGAGCATACGCGTGGGCGCATCGGCGTCGCGACGGTACCAAAAACGATCGACAACGATCTTCCGCTCCCCGACAACGCGCCGACCTTCGGCTTCGAAACCGCGCGCTCCGTCGGCGCGCAAATCATCGAGAGCTTACTCGAAGATGCGCGCACGACCGTGCGCTGGTACATCGTGGTGAGCATGGGGCGCAAATCCGGTGCGCTCGCGCTCGGGATGGCGAGCGCCGCGGGCGCGACGCTCGCGGTGATTCCCGAGGAGTTCCCCGGCGAGACCTTGGCCATCGAATCGGTCGTCGACATCCTCGCCGGCGCGATCGTCAAGCGCCGCGCGCAAGGACGTGACTACGGCGTGGCGGTCGTCGCGGAAGGCATCGTCGAACGCATCTCGGCCGACGCGCTCAAGGGACTGGAAAATGTGGCCCGCGATGCCTATGGGCACGTGCGTCTTGCTGACGTCCCCATTGGGTCACTGCTGCGCGATCGGGTGCGCGAACGTTTGACCTCGCTCGGTGTCGAGGCGACGGTGCTGACCAAGGACATCGGCTACGAATTGCGCTGCGCGAAACCCGTGGCGTTCGATGTCGATTACACGCGCACGCTCGGCTACGGCGCCGTCCGCTACCTGCTCGAAGGCGGCAGCGGCGCCTTGATCGCGCTTTCAGGCGGGCGCGTGCAGCCGGTCGCGCTCGAGGATCTGGTCGATCCGCGCAGCGGGCGCATTCGCACGCGCCAGGTCGACGTGCGCGCGGAAGCCTACGCCGTCGCACGCGACTACATGGTTCGACTCGAACCGCGCGACTTCGAGGCGCCGCATCTCGCCCAACTCGCCGCGCAAACCAATCTCACGGCGCCGCGCTTCCGCGAGCAATTCATGCGCTCGCTCGCGATGACATCATGAGACGCCTGCTCGCGCTTGCGCTCGCAATCTGCTGCCTCGCGCTCTCGCCCGGCAAGGGCTCGGCCCTGCGGGTGCGATGGCAAGTCAAGCTCGGCGCGATCGCCGACACCGCACCGCTGCTGGCCGGAGGGACCCTCTACATCACCGCGACGGACGGCACGACCTACGCCGTGGACGCGGCAAGCGAGCGAATCGAATGGCGCTTCGCAACCCACGGCCCGAAGATCACCACCTCCGTTCCCGTCTACGATCCGGCAACGCACGCGCTGTATGTGCCGGGCGTTGACGGAATGGTGCATCGGCTCGATCCCCGCACGGGACGAGAGCTGCGCGAGGGCGGCTTCCCC
>DATKPZ010000259.1:0-2123 GCA_035523815.1 Alphaproteobacteria bacterium | reverse complement strand
GTCAGCGTAAACACGCACTTCCACGTCGTCACCATCCCCGCAAATCCCGAGGCGCCGGGCACCACCGCGGCCTTGATCTCGCCGGCGTTGGTCCAACTCGACGTCGCCCCGGCAGCCAGTCCGCGAAAATACTTGCGCGCCAGCAGCGGAAACAGCGTGAGCTGCATCGGCGAGATCGCATAGGCCGGCTGGGTGCACGTCACGCTGCCGGTCGCATAGACTTCGCACGTGTTGGTCGCCCGCGGCCGCGTCGTGTTCCACCAAAAGTCCGTTCCGCTGATCGTAAGGCCGCCGTCCGGTGCGGGCCCGGCGATGTCGACGGTCGTTGTCCCGGTTCCGTTTCCCTCGTTCGCAACGTTGGTGTTGTAGCCAAAACGGTAGACGAGATGGCGCATCGGCGCCGGCGCGGCGCTCGCCGCAAGTCCGCCGAGGACCAACAGCAATGCACCGCATAATCCGAGAATCTTCATTGGCTGAGCGTACCACCTCGCTTTCGCACAGGCGGTATCCCGAAATCATCGTATTTCAGCGACATGAAACTCGCAGATAAAGTCGTCTGGATTACCGGCGCTTCCAGCGGCATCGGTGAAGCGCTCGCCCAGCGCATCGCAAGCGAAGGGGCGCGGCTCGCACTCTCGGCACGTCGCCGGACCGAACTCGAGCGGGTCGGAGCCGCACTCCCGCCCGGAACGCGCGTGGCCATCGTGCCGGGCGACGTCACCGACCTCGCGTCGATTCCGGCGTGGATCGCGCAGATCGAAGCGGAGCTCGGGCCGATCGACGTGCTCGTCAACAACGCGGGCGTCTCGCAACGCTCGCTCGCGCGCGACACGACGCTCGAGACCTACCGGTACCTCATGGAAGTGGACTTCTTCGCGCCGGTTGCGCTCACGCAAGCCGTCGTTCCCGGAATGGTCGAGCGCGGCAGCGGACAGATCGTCGTCACGTCGAGCGTTGCGGGCAAATACGGAACGCCGTTGCGCACGGGATATGCCGCGGCAAAACACGCGCTTCATGGCTATTTCGATTCGCTGCGCGGAGAGGTCACCAAAGACGGCGTCATCGTGACGACGCTCGTCGTCGGCGCGGTTCACACCGACGTCTCGATCAACGCGCTCACCGGCGACGGATCGACGTACGGAGTGATGGACGATTTGCAGGCGACCGGCATTGAGCCGAAACGCGCCGCAGACGCGTTGGTCGCGGGCATCATCGCGGACGAACCCGAGGTTCTGGTCGCCGAGGGCATGAGTCTCGATGCCTACGAGCTCTCGCGCCGCGATCCGAAGGCGCTGTACGCGATGCTTGCGATGCGCTAACTCACCGAAACACCCGCGAGCGTTCGCACCTCGAATTCCAGCTCGTAGTCGCGCGTCTCTCCGGGTTCCAAAAGCGGCAGCGTCCCGCGCTCGCGCGCGGCGATCCGGCCTTCGATCGTGGCGCAATTCGCCGGCTCCATCGCCATCACGTAGGTCTTGACGCCGAGCATGCGCCAGGTCATCAGCGCGGGCAATTGCAACGGGCGATAGCGGACCGTGAGTTCGACGCCGCGCCCCTCGTCGAGCCGCGCATTCGAGGCGCTCGCACGGGCCCAGCCATCCTCGCCGGCGCTCGGCTCGTGAATGAACACCTGTTCCTTGAAATCGCTCTGCGGCGGCCCGCCGCGATTCCAGATCTCTAGCCCGGCGCGCGCAGCATCGTCCCGCGGACGCATGGCCCGATGGGTCACGCGCAATTCCATCTCCTCGTCCAGCAGCGGAAACCCGGCGTTACAGTGATACAGCAGCATATGCGGAGCGCGCGCTCCGCCTTCATTCGTCACGCGATCGTGCAGCCGCAGGATATTCTCGCCCATCACGGCGCGCCACGTCCGTTCCAAACGCAGCGAGACGCCGAACATGCGCGCGTCGCGTATCGTCCCGCTGATCTCGAAGGTGCAGCGATCGTTCTCCCAGTGCGCGCGGTGCGCGAGGGCTTGCGCAGGCGCGTGATTGATGTATCCGTGCTGTTGCCAGGCTCCGTCGACGTCCTCGCCCGGCGGCCCGAAGGCTTGCAGCCCGCACGTGGTCATCAAGCCGCCGAAGAAGTTGCGCTCGAACGCGTCGATCCCGGGCTGCGAATAC
>DATKPZ010000258.1:0-6423 GCA_035523815.1 Alphaproteobacteria bacterium | reverse complement strand
GCGCCGATGAAGCGCTCGGCCTCGGCGGTCATGATCACGTCGACGGCAGCGCCCCGCTGGACGAGCGTGCTGGTCAGCGCGGCGACTTTGTACGCGGCGATGCCCCCGCACACGCCGATCAAAATGCGTGCGTTCGTCATTCGATCCAGAGATTGTCGAGCAGCCGCGTCGTGCCGAAGCGCGCTGCGCCGATCACGAACGCGGGCGGTGAAATGGTGTCGATCGGGTTGAACGAGTTCGCGTCGACCACGTCGAGATAGTCGAGCTGCGCGAGCGGATGCAATCGCGTACGCCCCGCGGCGATCGCGTCGGCTTTCGAACGGCCGCTCGCCATCGCTAGACGCACGGCTTGCAAGGCATGGTGCAGCGAAGGCGCCGCTTCGCGCTCTTCGGGGGACAGGTACGCATTACGGCTCGACATCGCCAGGCCGTCGGATTCGCGCTCCGTCGGTACGACGGTGATACTCGTCGGAATCTCCAAGTCGCGAATCATCCGGCGAAGGATCGCCGTTTGCTGCGCATCTTTTTGACCCAGATACAAGACGTCGGGCCGGACGACGTTGAGCAGTTTGCAGACCACGGTCGTGACGCCGCGAAAGTGGCCCGGGCGGATCGCGCCTTCGAAGACGTCCGCGATCGCCCCGGTGTCGACCGAGGTGGAGAAGTCGGGCGGGTACATCGCCGCCGGACTGGGGGCAAACAGCACGTCGACGCCGGCTTGCGCCAGCTTGGCGCGGTCGCCTTCGGCATCGCGCGGATAGCGTGCGAGATCTTCTCCCGGAGCAAACTGCAGCGGATTCACGAACACCGACGCCGCGACCGCGACCGATTCGGCGCGCGCGCGCCGCACCAGCGCGAGATGTCCCTCGTGGAGCGCGCCCATGGTGGGCACGAATCCGAGCGGACGCGGCAAGACGTCGAACAGCGCATGCGCCTGCGAAATGGTCGAAGCAACTTGCACGGTTGCTAGATTCGCGTAACGCGCAGCACCGTGCGGCCGACCATGAAGGGCACGCCGATCTCGATTGCGGCATCGCCGCTCACCAGTTCGCCGTTGACCTTCGTTCCGTTGCGGCTCTCGAGGTCGGTGAGATGCAAACTCTCGCCGTCCATGCGGACGTGCGCGTGCTTGCGGGAGACATAGCGATCGAGCGCTATGCACGCTTGCGCCACCGAGTCGTCGCGCCCAATCGTGATTTCGCTTTCGAATGTCCAACTTTTTCCGTCGAGCGGCCCACTGAGGACCTCAAGCAGGTACATGGCGGCGAGCCCTTCTCTGGTGCTGCCGCCCAGCTCCTGGTCGCGGGGGGCGCCCCGTGTTAAGGTAGGCTAACAAAAAGCCCCGTCTGGACGATTACTCATAGGGTGACGATGAACGACCGGATCGACGAGCTCCTCGAGCTCATAGAAGTGGAGCCGGATGCCCTACGAGAGGCAGAATTCCTGCAAGCGCAGGCTATTCTTGAGACCTTGGTGGGGAAATCCATCACGGCCGCAGAGATCCAAGATACGCGTATCGTCATCACGACCAACGACGGCAATCGCTATTTCTTCTACGGATTTTTGGGCGAGTCCGGAAACGCGTAAACCGGCGGTCTCACTTCGCCGGTTGTTTTGAAGCAACAAACGCCGCGATCTTTTCATGATCGCCGGACGTGTATTGCGTGAAGGCGACGCCGTGCGCATAACACTTCGTCGACGCGTCGAAAAACGTGAGCGCGATCTTCGCCCGAACCAGCATCTCGCGATCGACGTCCGGCAACGTAAAGCGTAACACGATCGGTTGCCCGGCGGGCAGGTCGGTGGTGGTCGTGATCCGCATGCCGCCGCGGCTTAGATCGACTGCGGTTCCGCTCAACACCAATTCGTGCCCGGGGACGATGATCGTGACCGGGAAGGAGACGACGGCGCGGAAGAACCGGCGCTCGTGCAAGTGATCCTCTTGAGTACTCACCGCTGACGGTTCTTCTCTGCTGCTTCGGCGCGGCCTTCAGGCGACCACGGCTTGAGCGGCCAGCAATGCTCCGAGCATCGCGTGTTCCGCGACGATGCCGCCTTGGAGATATACCTCGAATGGCGCACGCAACGGAGCGTCACACGAGAGTTCGATCGTCGCACCGCCGACGAACGCGCCGCTCGACATCACCACCGGATCGACGTAGCCGGGCACCGCGCCGGGCTCCGGACGAAAGCGAGCATTAAGCGGCATCGCGGTTTGTAAACCGGAGGTAAAACGCATGAGCCGATCCGCATCGCCCAGGCGAATCGCCTGCACGATGTCGGTGCGCACCGCGCCGGGCGCAGGATCGACTTCGAAGCCAAGCTCGCTGAAGAGCGCTGCCGCAAAGTCCAGACCGTGCAGCGTTTGCTCGACGATCATCGGCGCGATGAAGAGCCCTTGCACGAACGCGCGGCCAAAACCGAACGTCGGCCCGAGCCCGCTTTTTAGGCCTGGGGCGTATAAGCGAGCGCTCACACGGTCGACGAGCTCGGCGCGGCCCGCAACGTAGCCGCCCCCGGGCGCGAGCGAACCGCCCAAATTCTTGATCAGCGATCCCATGACGAGATCGGCGCCGGCGTGGCTGGGCTCGCGCTCCTCGACGAGCTCGCCATAGCAATTGTCGACCAGCACCGCCACGTGCGGCGCGGCGCGCTTTACGTTCGCGGCCAGCTGCGCGCACGTTTCGACGTCCAGCGACGGGCGCGGCGCATACCCGCGCGAGCGTTGCACGAACACCGCCGCGGCGTCATGCTGGGCCGCCGCAGCCGCGATCGCGTCGAAATCGGGCGTTCCGTCTGAGCGCAGCGCAATCTCTTCGTAGAGCACACCTTGCGAGACCAGTGAATGATCGGCGTCGCAAATCGCGTTGCGCAGCGTATCGTAGGGACGCCCGGCGGCCGCGATGAGACGCCGTCCGGGCGGAACGCACGCCGCGAGCGCGGTCACGATCGCGTGCGTCCCGCTGACGATCGAAAGGCGCGCCAGCGCACGCTCCGTACCGAACACGCGTGCAAGCAGCGACTCGTAACGATCGCGCGCCGCGTCGTCATAGCCATAACCGCTCGAGCCGGCTAGGTCGCTTTCGTCAACGCCTTCATCGAGAAAGACGCGCAGCATGCGCGCTTTGACGCGCGCCTGCGCCGCATATTCGAGCGCGCGGGTTCGTTCGTGCGCGCGCAGCGCCGCGGAGCGCACGCGCGCGCAGACCGCGAACGCATCGCAGAGCACCTCGATCATGCTGCGGCCTCGAGCGGAGCGCGCAAGTGACGCTCGTAGGCGCGCACGAAGGGCAGATAAATCGCCGTTGCAAGGGCGAGGTTGAGCGCGACGAGCGCGGCGGCGCGAACGTCGAGCGTGGCAACGTAGGTCGAAATGAGCGTCGGAATCGACGAGGGAACGTAATAGATCGCGCGCCCGACGAAGCCCCAGTCCACGGCGAGGTACGTGGTGGTCGCGAGCACGATCGGCGCGGCGATGAAGGGCGGCACTAAAAAGGGGTTGAGCACCACGGGCACCGCAAAAAGCAGCGGCTCGTTCGCGTTGAAGATCGCCGGCAGGAGCGTTGCGCGTCCCACGGTGCGCAAGCGCGGCACGCGCGAGAGCGCCAGCAACGCCGCGAGCGGGAGCGTCGAACCCGCGCCGCCCGGAAAGATAAAAAGGAAGAGCGAGACGACGACGATGTGCGGCAGCGCCGCATGATGTTCGTACGCGAGCGTGTTCTGCATTTGTAGCGTAAGGTAGACCGGCGTAACGACCGCGGCGAGGAGAGCGGGGCCATGCATCCCGATGGTCCAGAGCAACGTTTGCACGACGACGATCACGATCAGGGCGAGGTAGGTATCGCCGAGTTGCCCGAGCGGCTGGAGCGCCTGCGCGAATGCGCCCGCGACCGACACATGGAGTCCCCGCAGCGCAAGCGCGAGCGCGACCGTCAACGCCGCGCCGGCCCAGGCGCTTCGCGTCGCGCGCGCGCCGAGTGCAACGGCTCCGCATGCCGCCATCGCGACGAAAAGCCCGCTCGGCCCCACCTCCCGCAAATAGGTGAGGAGCGGCCCGGCGTACGAGGGTAGCGCGAGCAGGTAGCCCAGGGTCGAACCGGCGATCGCCGGGAGCGGGGCGATCCGGGCGCGCCGGGCGTAGAACCACGCCAGCGCCGGCGCCAAGACGAGCCCCATGATCCCAAAGGCGGGCAGCAGGCCCGCGGAGACCCGGAGACCGAGCGATGGACCGATCAGCGGTCCAGGCGCCGAAACCCAAGGCACGATCGCGAGAAAGGCCGCCAGCAGTCCCGCAAAGCTCCACGGAAGCGCTTCACGCGTCGCGGCCAAGAACGGAAGGTCGGCCAGTGCTTGAAGCGCGGCGAAGCGGTTAGAGGCGGCGGACGACGGCTTCGACGCGACCGATGATCTCGACATCGCTCGCGTAGATTGGCGCCATGCTGCGATTCTCCGGCTGCAACCGGATCCGCCCGTCCTCGCGGTAGTAGCGCTTGACGGTGGCCTCTCCGTCGAGCATCGCCACCACGATCTCGCCGTCGCGCGCGACGCGCTGCGGCCGAACCATGATCAGATCGCCGTCGAGAATCGCTGCCTCGATCATCGAATCGCCCTGAACGCGGAGCATGAACGCATCGCTCACGCGCGGCACGAAGGACGCGGGGAGCACGAACTCGCCTTCGAGATGCTCTTGCGCGGTGATCGGCACGCCCGCGGCGACTTTGCCCACGATCGGCATGACGATGCTCTCGGGCACCGGGGCCATATTCAAATCAGAGCGCAAGGCACGGGGTTTGGTGGGATCCCGCAGGATCAGCCCGCGGCGCTCGAGCGCCTTGAGGTGCGCGTGAATCGTCGAAGAGGACGAGAGGCCGACGCGCTCGCCGATCTCGCGAACCGAAGGCGGGTATCCGCGTTCAACTGTGAAGGCGCGGATCACGTCGAGGATCCGCTGCTGTCGCTCCGTCGCTGGTTTATCGGTCAAGGCTCCCTCCGGATTGTGCAGCGCAATGCCACCCGTATGGCATGGGTTTGCTCTACAACCCTAGCACAGGCCCAAGAAAAAGGCAAACATACGTTCGGATCACGCTTGACAGCTCTCCGTCAGGGTGTGCTAAAATCTAGGGGACGAACAGCTGTTTGGCCCAAGATGTAGGCAGATTGGTAGTCGAACGCTCGTTTGCCACAAGATATGGAAGGGCACTTCGACAAGCTCGGGGTGACAGGGAGAAGTTCTGTGGTCAGGCGCAAACGGTTCACGCTCATGCCCGCAATCGCGGTCGCTTCGCTCAGTCTGATGGTGACGGTGCCGGCGCTTTCGAGCATGCACCTCTTCGCAGCCACGGCGCAGCGCTATGCGACGGTAACGGTACAGCCCGGCGACACGCTGTGGTCGATCGCGTCAGCTCACACGAGCGGGAGCGGCGACGTGCAAGAGACGATCGATGAGATCAGCGCGGCGAATCATCTCCAAGCCTCGATGCTGCTGCCCGGCGAAAAGCTCCGCATCCCCGAATAGTATTGTCATAAAAAAGGCCGCAGCGATGCGGCTTTTTTTATTTGTCCGGGATATCGAGATCCTCGAACGCTTCGCGAACGTCGAATCGCAGCCACGGAACAGCGGGGTGCTCGAATCTCTCACCCACCCGGAGCAGTGCCGCGCCATCACGATCGTGTACACGGATCGTTCGCTCCAACGGATCGACATCGAGTACGACGAGCGAGCCATGCGAAAGATAGAGCGCAATCTTGAGGGCAAGATACGCGCGCCTGTCTCCCGGTGAAAAGACCTCAACCGCAACGTCCGGCGCGCATGGCGGAAACTCGCGATCCCCCTCGCTCATTGCACGCAAGCGCTCAAACGAAAAGAACGACACATCGGGAATGAACTTCGTCGGCTTGTCGCGGTCGGGAAGCCAAACGTCCCACCCGGTGCCGAGCTGACCGCGTCCACGCCCTTGAGCTCGAATGATGGCGGCAAGCGTTACCTGCACCACGGCATGACGCTGGCGAGGGCTCACCTTAGGGTGAACCTCACCATCGAGATATTCCCAATACTCCGGCTCGCTGCGGTATTCGATCGCCATATCTGCCTCACATGGTACCATCACGCACTCGCCTCGTCCCTCGACTACGCTTCGCTACGCTCGGGATGACACAGATTCGCCGAACGTCGAATCGTAGCGACAGAGCGGCTATTGGCGGCGGCTGACGAGAACGATCGAGTGCCCGACGTGATCGTCTAAGAACCCCAGGCCCTCCATCATCCACGTGTCGAGTCCGTCGCCCGAATGTTTCGCGACTTCGCGCACGACGTGCACCCGATCGCGCAACCATGCGAGTTCGCTGCGCGTCGTCGTCGGAAAGATCGCGACTTCGCAATCCTCGCATTGGTACCCGTACTGCATGCGCGGCATCTTCGCAGCA
>DATKPZ010000257.1:0-8148 GCA_035523815.1 Alphaproteobacteria bacterium | reverse complement strand
GTACGCAAGCTTCGACGCTCTGCCGCCTGGTGCGCTCGTCGGCACGTCGAGCGAACGCCGGCGCGCACAATTGCACGCGCTGCGCTCGGACCTTCGGTATGAGAGTTTACGCGGGAACGTCGACACGCGGCTTCGCAAACTGCGCGAAGGGCAGTACGACGCGATCGTGCTCGCGATGGCCGGCTTGAACCGGCTTGGAGTTCGGGCAACGCACACCGCGCCGTTCGATGCGCGCAAGCTGGTGCCGGCCGTCGCACAAGGCGCGCTTGCGATCGAAACGCTGGCGAACAACGCCGAACTGAGCGCCGAGCTGCGCGCCGCAGTCAACCATGAACCGACCCAGTGGTGCGTCGAGGCCGAGCGTGCCGTGCTGCGTACATTGCGCGCCGGTTGCAGTGCTCCGCTCGGCGTTCACGCGCAACTCGTCGGCGCCATGATGACGATCGACGCAGCCTTTGCGACGGCCGGCGGCACGATGCTGCGCGAGCAGGTCGAAGGGGGCGTCGACTCGCTCGCGGCGGCGCGCAAGCTCGGCGAGCAGCTCGCCAAAGCGCTCGCCACGGCCCGCGATCGCCTCGGGCGGCCGCGCGTGCTGCTGCCCCGCACGCAAGATCGCCCCAGCCGGATCGCAGCCGAACTGCGCGACCGCGGGGTCGAGGTGCTGGAATTGCGCGAAGGAGAATCTCGCACCGATCTGATGAACACCATCCCACAGATGCTGCTCTTTCCGTCCAGCGGCTCGGTCGCGGCTGCTCGTCCCTATCTCGACTGGCTTCGCGGTCAAGCCGTGCGCCCGCTCGTGGCCGCAATGGGACCACGGTCGGGCGAGGCTGCGGCGCAGGCGGGATTCGCTCCCGACATCCTCGCACCCGACGCGTCGATCGACGCGTTCGTGACCGCGATTGCCGCGCGACTGGTGCAGCCGTGAACGTGCGCCCGCGGCGTCTGCGCCGCACGCCGGTCATCCGCTCGATGGTGCGCGAGCACGGCGTTCGCGTCGACGCGCTGGTGATGCCGATGTTCGTCGCAGCGCGCGAAAGCGACGCGGGACCGATCTCGTCGATGCCCGGCATCTCGCGCTTCACGCTCGAGCAGGCCGTGGCCGAGGCACGCGAGCTCTACGCGCTCGGCGTTCACAGCGTGCTGCTCTTCGGTATTCCCGATCGCAAGGACGCCGCCGCGTCGAGCAACTACGATCCGAACGGCATCGTGCAACGTGCGATCGCCGCGATCAAAGCGGCCGTCCCGCAGATGTACGTGATTGCCGATTTGTGCAACTGCGAATATACCGATCACGGTCACTGCGGCATCGTCGACGATCGCGGCGAGGTCGATAACGATAAAACGGTCGAGCTGCTCGTGCGTACGGCGCTCACCTATGCGCAGGCAGGCGTCGACGTAGTCGCTCCCTCCGACATGATGGACGGCCGGGTCGAGGCGCTGCGCCGCGCGCTCGACGCACGCGATCATACCGGCGTGACGATCATGGCCTACAGCGCGAAGTATGCCTCGGCCTTTTATGGACCGTTTCGCGAGGCAGCCGGCAGCACTCCGCAGTTCGGCGATCGGCGCAGCTACCAGATGGATCCTCCGAACGCACGGGAGGCCATGCGCGAGATCGCACTCGACATTGAAGAGGGCGCGGACGTCGTCATGGTCAAGCCGGCGCTGCCCTATCTCGACATCGTGCGCATGGCTCGTGACGCGTTCGACGTGCCGATCGCAGTGTACAACGTCAGCGGCGAATATTCCATGGTGCAGGCGGCGATCGAACGCGGCTGGCTCGAGCGCGAGCGCACGATCGACGAGCTGCTGGTCTCCTTCGTTCGCGCGGGTGCGGACATCATCATCACCTACTTCGCGAAGGAGTACGCGCAACGTGCAGCAACCCGCACTTGACCTTGCAATCGTGATCTTAGCAGGCGGCCGGGCCACGCGTTTTCCCGGAAAACTCGAAGTCGCCGTCAACGGCGAGCCGCTCCTCGCGCGCGTTTACCATCATTTGCGCGACGTGGCCCCCGTGACGATCGCGGGGCGCGATACGTTTTCGGGCCGGCTCGATGCGTTGCTCGATTGTCCGATCGTCGTCGACCGTTGGCCCGATCGCGGACCGCTCGGCGGCTTACTCTCGGCTGCATACGAAACGCGCGCCTCGCGCATTTTTGCGGTCGCGGGCGACGCGCCGCTCGTCACGGCTGCGCTCGTCGCGACGCTCTCGAAAGCCTGGCAAGACGGCGACGAGGCCGTCGTTCCCGAACACGACGGGCGTCTCGAACCGCTCGCCGCTCTTTACCAGCGCGCGGCGCTGCTGCGCGAGGGGTGGGAGTGCTTGCACGGCGAGGACCGCTCGATGCATGCGTTGCTCGCGCGGCTGCGCGTCCGCCGCGTCGCATGCGACGGGAAGATGTTTGCCAACGTCAACACCGCTGAAGATCTTCCGCTGCTTCAGGAGGTGCCGTGAACTACGAGCGCTCGATTTCGGCGTTCGCCCGTGCCAAAAACGTTATTCCCGGCGGCGTCAACTCGTCGGTGCGCGCGTTCCGAGCCGTCGGCGGTACGCCGATCTTCATGCGAAGCGGCTCGGGTGCGGCGATCTGCGACATCGACGGGCACGAATACATCGACTACGTGCTTTCGTGGGGGCCGCTCATTCTCGGCCACGCGCATCCGGCGGTCGTCAAAGCCATCCAAGCTGCGGCTGCGCGCGGAAGTTCGTTTGGGACGCCGACCGAAGCCGAGAGCGAGCTTGCCGAATTGATCTGTGCGATGGTCCCAAGCGTCGAGCGTGTGCGCTTTACCTCGAGCGGCACCGAGGCGACGATGAACGCGGTGCGTCTGGCGCGCGGATATACGCGGCGCGATAAGATCGTAAAGTTCGCGGGCTGCTACCACGGCGCAGCCGATGCTTTTCTCATCTCCGCAGGATCGAGCGCCCTGACGCTGGGCGTACCCAACTCACCCGGCGTCCCCAAGAGCGTGGCTGCCGACACGATCGTCGTACCCTACAATGACGAGAACGCGCTGGCACGCGCGTTCGATGAATATGGTTCGCAGATCGCCTGCGTCATCGTCGAACCGTGCGTCGGCAACATGGGGCTGGTCCTGCCGCACGAAGGGTATCTCGCCCGTCTGCGTGAGATCTGTACGTCCAATAAGGCGGTCCTGATTTTCGATGAGGTCATGACCGGATTTCGCGTTGCGCGCGGCGGCGTGCAAGAGCGCCTGGGCATCACGCCCGATCTCACCACGCTGGGCAAAGTGATCGGCGGCGGTCTCCCGGTCGGCGCATTCGGCGGCCGCGCGGAGATCATGGATTATCTCAGCCCCGACGGACCGGTCTTTCACGCGGGCACGCTTTCAGGGAATCCGCTGGCGATGGCCGCCGGCATCGCAACGCTCAAGATCGTTCGCGACGACGTCACGCTCTACGAGCGGCTCGAAGTGCTCACCAAACTCTTGACCGACGGATTGCGTGAGGTTTTCAACAAGCACGGCGTGCCGCACCAAACCGCCTACGCGGGCTCGATGTTCGGCTACTTCTTTGCAAGCGAGCCGGTGTACGATCTCGAGAGCGCTTTGAAGTCGGACGTGGCCCTCTACGCGAAGTACTTTCACGCTATGCTCGATCGCGGCATCTACCTCGCCCCCTCCCAATTCGAAGCCGGCTTCGTCTCCAGCGCCCACAGCACGCGCGACATCGAACGGACCCTCGCGGCGGCCGACGACGCATTGGCCGAGGCCGGCGCGGCCGTCTCATGATCGATCCGGCGATTCCCCGGCTTTATGCCTATCACCGGGCCTTGCGCGAAGCGGCCGCGGCGGGGGAGAGCACGATTACCTCACAAGGGCTGGCCGCCTTGCTCGGCCACACGATTTCGAGTACCCAGATCCGCAAGGACCTCTCTTCCTTGGGCCCGCTGGGCCGCAGGGGCCAGGGCTATGCGATCATTCCGCTTGTCGAGCAGCTGGCTTGGGTTCTAGGATTGGAGCATGACTGGAGGATTGCGATCGCCGGCTTCGGGTATCTCGGCCACGCTCTTGCAACGTTCATGACCTCGCGCGAGTCACGCTTTCGCATCGCGGCTATCTTCGATCGCTCGCCCGCGGTGATCGGGCAGAATTGGCAGGGCATCACGGTCGCCGATGTCGCGTGTATGGAAGATGCGATCGAACGCGCCGGCTGCAACATCGGCGTCATCGCCGCCCCCGCACCTGCCGCGCAAGCCATCGCAAACCGCATGGCCGCCGCGGGCATTCGGGCCATTCTGAACTTCGCGCCGACGACGCTGCACGTGCGCGCGCCGGTTTTGGTCCGCAACATCGACCTTGCCGGGGAGCTCTCGATGCTCACGCATTGGCTCACCGCGGCCGATGCCGCCGCGGAGGCGCAAGCGTAGCTGATGCCGCTGGTTTGCCTTGGACTCTCGCATCACACCGCACCGGTCGAAGTGCGCGAGCGTCATGCGTTTCCGCCGTCGCGGGTGGTCGAGGCGCTGGTCGCCTTGCGAGATTACTCCTCGGTGAAAGAAGCCGCGATGCTGCAAACCTGCGGGCGGCTCGAAATTTACGCCGAGCTCGACGACTACGAAACCGGCGTCGCGCAGCTGCGCTCGTTCCTCGGAAACTTCGGACACGGCCTCGCGCGCGAGCGTTACGATCTCGATTCGTACCTCTACACGCTGCTGGGGCGTCAGGCGATCGAGCATCTCTTCCGCGTCTCGACGGGCCTGGACTCGATGTTGATCGGCGAAGCCGAAATTCTCGGCCAAGTCAAGGACGCGTACGTGCAGGCGCAGCATGCGAAGTCCCTGGGGAAGACCCTCCACCGCCTCTTTCGCGAAGCGCTCAACGCGGGCAAACACGCGCGCTCGCAGACCCGCATCAGCGACGAGTCCGCTTCGATCGCGACGGCGGCCATCGATGCGGCCAAGGCGCGCTTGGGCGCGCTCGACGGCGTCTCGGTCGTCGTCATCGGCGCCGGAAAAATGGGCCGCACTGCCGTCCGTCGCCTGCGCGACGAAGGCGCCGAGCATCTGATCGTCACCAATCGCACGATCTCGCGCGCGCAGGAGCTCATTGCGGAAGTCGGCTTCGGCGAAGCGATCGAGATGCCCGGACTGGTCGACGCGCTCGCCGCCGCCGATATCGTCGTCACCTCGACCGGCGCGTCGCACTTCATCGTCACGCGCGACCACGTCGCGCAGGCGATGGCGCGCCGTCCGGATCGCCCGCTCTTCATCATCGATATCGCGGTTCCACGCGATGCCGATCCGGCCGCCCGTGAAATTGCGGGCGTGACGCTGGTCGATATCGACGGTTTGAAGAGCGTCGTCGATGAAAAGCTCGAGGTTCGCCGCGAATCGATTCCCGCGGTCGAAGAGATCATCGACGAATTCATCGGCCGCTTCGGCGCGTGGTATCAATCGCGCTTGGCCGTGCCGGTAATCGCCTCGCTCACGCAAAAGGCCGAGGCGATTCGCATGATGGAGCTGGCGCGGCTCTTCGGACGCTGCCCCGAGTTGACCGAGCGAGAAAAGATGCTGGTGACCGGCATGTCGATGACCGTCGTCTCGAAGTTCTTGCATTCGGTCGTCGTGAAAATTCGCGAGAAAGCGACGAGCAACCACGCCGAAGCCATCGCGCAGGCGCGTTTGCTCGATGAACTCTTCGAACTCAATCTCGCCACACGCATGGCCGAACTTCTTCCACCGGCCCTCGTCTCCGACGCGGACGAGTAGGAGCGGTGCCGAACGGCCGAGTCGTTCTGGTCGGCGCGGGACCGGGCGATCCCGGCCTCTTGACGATGGCCGCTGCCCGAGCACTCGCCTGCGCCGACGTGCTCCTGTACGACGCGCTCGCGAGCGACCCGATCGTCGCGCTCGCGCCCTCGACGTGCGAGCGCATCTACGTCGGAAAGCGCGGGGGAACCCACGAGATGCCGCAAGGCGAAATCGAGGCGTTGATGATCGCGCGTGCCCGCGAGGGTAACGTCGTGGTCCGTCTCAAGGGGGGCGATCCGTTCGTATTCGGCCGCGGCGGCGAAGAAGCGCAAGCCCTGCGCGCCGCCGGGATCGCCTTTGAAATCGTACCGGGAATCAGCTCGGCGATCGCCGCGCCGGCCTACGCGGGCATCCCGGTGACTCACCGTGCGTTCAATCCGGTATTGACGATCGCAACGGGACACGAGGATCCGGCCAAGCCGAGCTCGACGCTGGATTGGAGCAAACTCGCCGACCCCCATCGCACGCTCGTGCTGCTGATGGCGATGAGCAATCTGGAGCGAATCTGCGCGCGCCTGATCGAACACGGGCTGCCCGCGAGCACGCCCGTGGCAGTGATCCAAGACGGCACGCGGCCCACGCAGCGCACCGCAACGGGAACGCTTGCCTCGATTGCCGCCGAGGCCGCGCGTGCAGGGCTCGCAGCTCCCGCGATCGTGGTCGTCGGCGGCGTCGTCGAGTTGCGCGAGGATCTGCGCTGGTTCGATTGCCGGCCCCTCTTCGGCAAGCGCGTGCTGATCACGCGACCGGCCCGGCAGGCGCAAGAGTTTGCGCGCGCGCTGTACGCTCGCGGCGTCGAACCGATCCTTGCGTCGACGATTGCGATCGTCCCGCCCGATGACGCGGCAGCCGCGCATCGCGCGATCGATGATCTCTCCAGCTACCGTTGGATCGTGTTCACGTCACAAAACGGGGTCGATGCATTTTTCGACCGCTTGGCCGCGCTCGATAGCGACGCGCGCTACATCGGAGCGACGCGCGTCGCCGCGATCGGCGCGAAAACCGCCGAACGCCTTCGTGAGTTCGGCGTTCGCGCCGACCTCGTCCCCGGCGCATTCGTCAGCGAGGAGATCGCGCGGGCGCTGCTGCAAGCGACGCACTCCGGTGACCGCATCTTGATCTATCGCGCGCAAGAGGCGCGCGACGTGCTGCCGCAGATGCTCGAGGACGCCGGACGCGAGCCCCACGTCGTTGCGGCGTACAAAACCGTCTTCGACGTCGATCCGGATTTCGCGCACAAAGTTGCCCGCGCCGACGTGATCACGTTTACCAGCGCCAGCACCGTGCGCGGCTACGTGGAGCTGCTCGGCGGAGCGGCACCGGCGCGCGAAGCCGCGCGCAACAAACTGATCGCGTGCATCGGCCCGATCACTGCCGAGACCGCCGACGAGTGCGGGCTGCACATCGACGTCGTTGCCGACGTCTTTACCACCGAGGGTCTGCTCGACGCGCTCGAAGCGCACCTCGCGCTGCTGGCTTGACGCGCATCGGCCTCTCTCCCGGCGGCGCCGTTGCCGCCGCCCTCGTCGGCGCAGTGGTCCTCATCATCGGCGGATGGCCGTGTGCGCTGGTGCTCTTTGCGTTCTTCATTCCCTCGACGCTGCTCTCGCGCGTCGGCCGCGCGCGCAAACGCGAGCTCGTCGACATCGGGAAGCATGGGCCGCGCGACCCGATGCAGGTGCTTGCCAACGGCGGCGTCGCGGCGCTGGCAATGCTCGCGTCGCTTCGATTTGGAGCGCCCATGCTCGCGGCGTTCGCGGGAGCGTTCGCCGCCGCGTCGGCCGACACGTGGGCAACCGAGATCGGGACCCTCGCCCCCGGAGCCCCGCGCTCGATCCTCACGCTGCGCCCAAGCGCGCGAGGGCTCTCGGGCGGCATCACCGCGGCGGGCTCACTCGCGCAAGCCGGCGGCGCCGCGAGCGTTGCGCTCGCCGCGGCGCTGGTCCACGTCGCGCCGTTTTGGCCGGTGCTTGCGGGCGGGGTAATCGGTTCGATCGCCGACTCGATCCTCGGGGCGACGCTGCAAGCGCTGCGCTTTTGTCCGCTTTGCAAGCGCGACTGCGAAACCAATCCCCACGTCTGCGGGACGCCGACCACCGTTCGCCGCGGTCTGCGCTGGTTCGATAACGATGCGGTCAACTTTGCCGCCACCGTGTGCGGTGCGCTCGCCGCACTGCTCTTGGTCCACGCGCTCTAGAGCGGCGCGGTTTCGAGATTATGCTTCGTTGTTAGAGAAATCGTCGCAACGGCGAGAACGCCCAGCGCGACGGCGCCGCCGGCGATCGCCCCGTAGAGCCCGACGTAATTCGCCGCGATGCCGACGCCGAGCGCGGGTACGCTGAATCCTACATAACACGTAACCAAGAAC
>DATKPZ010000256.1:0-24598 GCA_035523815.1 Alphaproteobacteria bacterium | reverse complement strand
TTCTTGAAAACGGCGGAGGTCGTCGTCGTCGCGACCGGCGTACCCAACCTGATCGGCGGCGGCGACATCATGCCCGGCGCAACCGTCATCGACGTCGGCACGACGGTCGTCGACGGCGTGCTCAAAGGCGACGTCGACTATGAGTCGGCCCTCGACGTCGCGGGCGCAATCACCCCGGTCCCAGGAGGGGTGGGCCCCGTCACCAACGTCGCGCTCCTGCGCAACGTGGTCAAATCCGCGGAACACCACTCGGGTTTGCTTTTGAAGAATTGAATGTAGATCGGATTGGGCGATGGAAGGGTGGTCCGGGCCCTCGACCACGCTCGTCGCAAATGCGTCGTGCATTTGCTCCTGCTGGTTGCCTCGCGCCTCTCGCCCTCCTGGCTCCGGCGCTCGTGCAAACGATCTCGTGCCCGGACCACCCTTCCCTCGCTCAATCCAATCCAATTTTTCAAACGCGAACGCCAAGAGCACGGCGAATTGACACGTGTTATCGCGCGACGTTGGTGACGGTGCTTTGGGAGTTGTCTTATCTGCTATGCGAGCGAGGTGAGGGTTTGGCTACGTCGTGGACGAGACCGTTTGGACGAGCCGCGGAGCCTGGAGGGCGGGAGCGGCGAGCCAACCAGCAGGAGCGATTCACGATGGAATCGCGACGAGCGTGGTCGAGGCCGCGATGTAGCCAAAGCCCGAAACTCGGTTCAGCTTAGTTCAGCGAGAAGAATTTCCCGAAGTACTGTTCCTGCTCGCTGCGGTACGTTTCGTCTTCGCCGTTTTCTTGGCGTTCGCGTAGCTCCACCCGGCGGCGTTCCAACAGGCGGCGAAGTTGCGGGAGCAGGCGCTCGAGAAAATCGTATTCCGCGCGCAGGCGCGCTTTGGTGTCGGAGATCTCGAGTAATCGCTGTTTGACGCGTTCGGCGACTTGGAGCATGTCGCCGATCAAATAGGACGTGCCTTGCGGATCGTCGGGCAAATCGACGATGTTCTCCTGACCGGAAAACTCGACCAGCATCGCGATGTACTCCTCGAAGCGCTCGCGCACCGCCGGCAGAAGCTCATCGACTTCACGATCGCCCTTCTGCTCCGGCTCCTCGATCACGTCGACCTCCGCGATCAGATACGGTTCGCGGCTCACAACTTTGACGATCCGGAAACGCGTGCGCCCCACCGTCGAAATGAAATAGCGGCCAAAGGGAAGCGGCTGCACGTCGAGGATTTCGGCAATCGAACCGACGTCATGCGGCAGCACGTTGGGATCTCCGGCCTCGGCCCCGTCGGCGATCAACGCGACGCCGAAGCCCTCTCCGGACTCCAAACACTCGTTGATCATCTGCTTGTAGCGTGGTTCGAAAATATGAAGGTTCAGCACGGCGCCCGGAAACAGCACCGAGTTCAGAGGAAAGAGCCGCAAACGCCGACCCATAGAGAACCATTTGATTCGAGCAGGTTGGCGCAGGTTCCCCGCTAACTGGAGAGCCCTAGATGGACGACCTCAAGCGCTATCTCGACGCCCTGCACCCCGAGCAACACCCATTGTTGCTCGAGCTGGAACAGCATGGGCGAAAGGACGGCGTAACCATCGTTTCGCGGGAAGCCGGACGCTTTCTTTCGGTCGTCGTACACATGATGCAAGCCAATCGCATTTTGGAGATCGGCACCGGGTACGGCTACTCCACGCTTTGGATGGCGCTCGCGCAGCCGCCCATGGGGAAGATCTGGACCATCGATCCCGACAGCACGCGAAGCAGCGTCGCGCTCTCCTACTTTCAGCGTGCCGGCGAAGACGACTACATCGTGATCTTCAACCAAGACGCGCGTGAGCTGCTCGAGAACTTTCAGCAGCGAAATCTCGATATCGTCTTCATCGACGCCGACCGCGAACTCTATCGTGAGTACCTAGACCTCGTGATCCCGATGCTCAAGCTCTCCGGGATCGTCGTCATCGATGACTGCCTGATCGGCGGCCTCGATGAGTTCAACGAATATTTTCTCTCGCATCCGAGTCTCGACGCCACGATCTTGCCGATCGGGAACGGTACCGGCATCGGAGCGCGTATCAAGTGAACGCTCGCGCGGCCGATCCGGCCGCGTTCCGAGCAGTGATGCGCCGGCACCCTAGCGGCGTCACCGTGGTGACGTCGCTGCGAGAGGAAGAGCCGCGCGGCATCACGTTGAGCGCTTTCGCGAGCGTTTCGGCCGATCCGCCCATGCTCTTGATCTGCGTCAACCGGGAGGCGCGCAGCTATCTCTACATCTCGAGTTCACGCATCTTCTGCGTCAACTTGCTCGGCGTCGGACAGCGCGAGCTCGCCGAGCGCTTCTCCGGCCGCATCAAAGACCATCAATTCGGCGACATCGCCTGGTCGACCGACGTAACGGGTGCACCCGTGCTGGCCGGAACGATCGGACATTTCGATTGCGCCGTCGAGGCCGAGCATCACGCCGGCTCGCACTCGATCTTCATCGGGCGCGTGCTGGCCTGCGCGGCGGGCGAGGGCGCGCCGCTTGGGTACTATGAAGGCGCGTTCCGCGATTTTCGCTTGGGGGAGCCGTGATCGTCGAGACTTTTCCGGTCGGATTGCTGGCCTGTAACGCGACGATCGTCGGCGACGAAGAGACGCGCGAGGCGATCGTGGTCGACGGAGGTGACGGCGTCGACGATGTGCTCGCTCGGCTCAAGCAGCTCGGACTGCGCGCGCGCTACCTCGTGCACACACACGCGCACTTCGATCACATCGCCGACGTCGGCCGCTTGCGCGAATCGACGCGAGCACCCGCCCTCCTGCATCATGCCGATCTGCCGCTGTATCGCGATCAGCCGCGACTCGTCAAGCTTTTCGGTCTGCCGTCGCTGCCGCCGATCGTCGACCTCGACGGTGACTTGGAGGACGGTTATCGGATGACCATCGGCAAGGTGACGTGCGAGGTGCTGCATACGCCCGGACACACGCCCGGCAGCGTCTGCTTCGCCGTCGAAGGGGCCGGCGATACGCGTCTGCTCACGGGAGACACGCTGTTTGCCGGTGCGATCGGTCGCTGGGATCTTGGCGGCACGACGATGGAAGACATCGTCGCCTCGATTCACCGAAAATTGATGGACTTTCCGGACCCCACGCCGGTCGTTCCGGGTCACGGCTCCTTCACCACGATCGGCGAGGAACGGGCACATAACCCCTATCTCCAATAGGGACTCGTGGGGGCCGCTCCTTAGCGCAGCGAGATGGTGACTTTGCCGCCGTCGACCGGCTGCGAGGGCGTCGCGGCCGGACGAGCCGCGCGTGGGGCGGCCTGCATTGCGCCGAAATCCGGCACGGCTCCGCTGGCCACTTTCGCGCGGTAATCGTCGATCGCGACCTTGAGCGCCTCGAGCGCTCGCTCGGGATAATCTTTTTTCTTCTCGGGATAGCCCGAAAGCTCGGCTTCGACTTGCGCGGTCGTGATTGCCCCGGCTTCCTCGATGGTTTTGCCCTTGGCGAGTTCCACAACCAAACTGCACGTCGCGGTTCCGAATCCGCAACCGGTGGTGAAATAGGAGATGTCCTCGATCACCGCACCCGGTCCGATTTTCAAAAAGAAGTTGTACATATCGCCGCACGAGTCGCTGAAATATTCACCGCTCGCCGTCGGCGCATCCATGGTTTGGAATCCCGGGCGGGCTTCCACCAGACGTTGAAACTTGGCAAAATCCACGAGCTTAACTTACTCCCTTGAGTTGGAACGTGCAGGCTTTTCCACCGGTCGCGAGCGACTCGGTCTGTTCGTGTTCGCCCCCGATCGTCTCGTCGAGAACGTGATGAATCACCGAGCAGACTTCCGGATATTCCTTGACCACACCCGAGTACGGGCAGGTGTGCTCCTGTAGCAAGAACCCGCCGTCGACCAGACTGTATTCGGCCACGACGCCGCGATCACGCAAGACCTGCGTGAGCTGAGCGACTTTGCCCTCGGGGTCCGCCGCCGTGACCTTCTCCTTGACGCGCAGGGCGGAGTGGCGCGCGATCCGATCGAAAATTTCCGCAACCGCGGGCGGCCCGAATTGCTCTTTGACCTCGCGCAGCACCGCGGCGAGCATCTTGTCGTACTGCTGGGGAAAGAGGGTGTCCGCTTTGGCCGTCAGCGAAAATTCCAGCGTCGGCTTGGTCGGTCCACGCCGCACCGCGTGCTCCTCGACCAGGCCATCGCGTTCGAGGACGACCAGCTGCTGGCGGACCGCGTTGGGCGAGAGCCCGAAGAGCGCGGCAAGCTCAGCGGCGGAGGCGGTGCCTCGCTCGCGCAGCTCGGCGACGATCTTGCCGCGGGTGGTCTGGAAAAAGCGGTCGACCTGCATGGCGTTCGAACGGTATCCTATCACGGGCAGGGTAGATAGTAAAGTAAATCCTTGACTTTCTGTAGGCGCCTGGCCTACTCTACTCAAGCAACGCATCAACTCTGGAGGGAACCGTGGCCGATCAAGGGCTCCGCATCGCGGGTCTGCGCGCTAGCGTCGAGGGGAATGAGATTCTCAAGGGCATCGATCTGACGGTCGAGCCGGGCAAGGTCCATGCCCTCATGGGCCCCAACGGCAGCGGCAAATCGACGCTTGCCTTCTCGCTCACCGGTCATCCGCATTATCAGGTCACGGGGGGCAGCGCCACGCTCGACGGCGAGGATCTGCTTTCGCTCGCGCCCGACAAGCGCGCGCGCGCCGGCCTCTTCCTATCCTTCCAATATCCCGCCGCGATTCCGGGCGTGAAGGTGCCGAACTTTCTCTATGCCGCGCGGCAAGCGGTGCGCCCGGGTGAACTGACCCCGGCGAAATTCCGCGCGCTGCTGCTCGAGAAGATGGACGTGCTCGGAATGGATCCCTCGTTTCTCGGCCGCTATCTCAACGACGGCTTCTCCGGCGGCGAAAAGAAACGCCTCGAAATGCTGCAGATGGCGGTGCTTGCCCCCAAATATGCGGTGCTGGACGAGACCGATTCCGGGCTCGACGTCGACGCGCTCAAAGACGTCGGCGATACGATCAACGCGCTGCGCGCGAGTGACGAAGGCAAGACGACCGGCTTCTTGATCATCACGCACTACCCGCGCATCTTGCAGCACATCACGCCCGACGTGGTCCACGTGATGATCGACGGCCGTATCGTCAAGACCGGTGGCGCGGATCTCGCGCAGCTCATCGAGCGCGACGGCTACGACGCCCTGCGCGAGGAGAGCGGCGCTCTTGCCTAGTTTGCTCTCACCGGCGGAGCGCGACGCGGCGCTCGACGCCTTTGCGGCCACGCGCACCGGGCGAGAGAAGCCGAGCCAATATTGGAAGATCGATCTGGACGTGCTCGCGCCGGGTGAATCCCGCGGCGGGGCGAGCGGCACGGTCACGATCGAGATCGCACCGTCGCGCGCGATCGCGGTCGACCTGCAGACGGCCGCGCGCGAACACGCAGCGCTCTTGGACCGCGCGTTCCGCAAGGCGGTCGAACCCCAGCACAAGTTCGCGCACCTCGCGCTCGCCAATGCGGCGCTGGGGGCTTTCGTGTACATTCCGGCCGATTGCTCGCTCGACGAGCCGATCGTCGTGCGGTACCAGGGGGCGGACGGCGACGCAATCTTTCCCTACACGGTGGTCCTCGCGGAACGCGGTTCGCGCGCGACGATCATCGAGCGCCTCGAGCTTGGCTCGAGTGCGTTCGCATGCGGCGTCGCCGAAATCGTCACCGAAGAGAGCGCCGACGTGACGTACGCCTCCGCGCAGTTCGCGCCGGACGACGCGCGCATACTGTTTACGCGTGCCGCGCGGCCGGGCCGTGACGCGCGAGTCGCGTGGGCCAGCGCCGAGCTGGGTGCGGCGCTCTCGGTGAGCGACCTCGCGATTACCATTGCGCAGCCGGGCGTCGACGCGAAGATTGCGACGCTCTTCTTCCCGACCGGGTCGCAGCACGTCGATGTGGTGAGCAACATGGATCACCGGATCGGTGACGCATCGTCCCAGACCTTGATCAAATGCGCAGCGGCCGGCCGCGGCCAAGGCCGGTATCTGGGTAATATCCGTATCGCCGCGCACGCGCAGCATAGCGATGCCTCGCTGCGCGACGACGCCTTGCTCCTCTCGAAGACGGCCCACATCGATTCGGTTCCGGCGCTCGAAATCTCGGCCAATGACGTGAAGGCCTATCACGGAGCGACCGTCGGGGCGCTCGACGACGAGAGCATCTTTTATATGACCAGCCGCGGCATCGACCGCGAGCACGCGGAGAAGATGATCGCTCTCGGCTTCTTCGAACCGGCGATCGATCGCTTTCCCACGGAAGCGCTTCGCGAAGAACTGCGAACCGCGCTCCAGGCCAAGATTACCTCATGATCGCGGTACGCACGGCCGAAGCGATCGCGGCCGACTTCCCGATTCTCTCCAAGCCGACGTCGCGCGGCAAGCGTCTGGTCTATCTCGATTCGGCCGCGACCTCGCAGAAGCCGCAAGCCGTGATCGACACGCTGGTCACGTATTACAGCGAGTACAACGCGAACATTCATCGCGGCGTCTACGAGATCGCCGAGCGCGCGACCGAAGCGTTTGAAACCGCTCGCAGCACGGTCGCCCACTTCATCAATGCCGACCATCGCGAAGTCATCTGGACGCGCAACGCGACCGAAGCGATCAACTTGGTCGGATACACGTGGGGGCTGCAAAACGTTCGCTCCGGCGACGTCATTCTGACCTCGCAGCTCGAGCATCACTCGAATCTCGTGCCCTGGCAGTTGCTGGCCGAAAAGACCGGCGCCGCTCTGCGCTTCATCCCGGCCGACGACCGTGGGATTCTGCAGCTCGACGACCTCGAGAAACTCCTCGAGGGCGTGAAGCTGCTCGCGATCTCGCACGTGAGCAATACGCTCGGCACGATCACACAGCTCGATCGCATCGTTCCGGCGGCCCGTGCAGCCGGTGCGACGATTCTCGTCGACGGCGCGCAGGGCGTCCCGCATTTGGCGGTCGACGTCAAGGCGCTCGACGTGGATTTCTACGCGTTCAGCGGACACAAGATGCTCGGCCCGACCGGCATCGGCGTGCTCTACGGCAAACGCGCGCTGCTCGAAGCGATGCCGCCCTTTTTGGCCGGCGGTGACATGATCCGCAAGGTCGAGTACGAGCACACGACGTTCAACGAACTTCCGTGGAAGTTCGAAGCCGGCACCAGCAACATTGCCGACGCAATTGGGCTTGCAACCGCGGTCGACTACCTCAGCGAGCTCGGGATGGATTGGGTGCGCCTGCACGAGCGCGACCTCCTGGGCTACGCGCTCGAGCGCTTGGCTCCGCTCGAGCGGCGCGGTCTCGCGCTGTACGGGCCCAAGGACCCAGCGCTCGCGTCGGGCGTCCTGTCCTTCAATTTCGCCGACGTTCACGCGCACGATCTGGCCTCGATCCTCGACACCGAGGGGATTTGCATCCGCGCCGGCCACCACTGCACGATGCCGCTCATGGAAAAGATGGGCTGGCCGGCAACCGCGCGCGCCTCGTTTTACATTTATAACTCCAAGGCCGACATCGACGCTCTCGCGGAGGGGATCGAGAAAGCGGCGCGCGTCTTCAAGCTGTAATATGGACGATTTTTACCGCGACTTCATTCTCGATCACTATCGCAACCCTCGCAACTATGGGCATCTCGATCGCCCGGCCGTATCGGCCGAGGATCTCAACCCGTTGTGTGGTGACACGATTCGCATGGAGTTCGAGGTCGACGACGGCGTGGTGCGCGAGGTCCGCTTCTCGGGTAAGGGCTGCGCAATCAGTCAGGCCTCAGCCTCGATGTTGACCGAGACGATCAAGGGGATGAAGCTCGAAGACGTGGCGAAGCTTTCGAAGGACGTGGTGCTGGAGAACGTCGGAATCGGCATTAGTCCGACGCGAATGAAGTGCGCGACGCTCGGGCTGCGCGTCGCCAAAAGCGCCGCAATCGGCGAAATCGCCGGCTGGCCGGACGAAGAGTAGCCCCAGGGCCGGGCAGCGAATGCCCCGGCGATGCAGCATCACCATTTGACCGCGAGCGAATGGGACGCGCTCGCGAAGGATCCGGAGTTCGTGGCGCTGCTGAAAGCGCGCCATCGGTTTATCATTCCCGCAACGATTTTTTTCTTGCTGTTCTATCTTGCGCTGCCGATCGGCATAGCGGTCGCGCCCGCAGTTATGAACCAGCCCATACTCGAGTCATTAACGGTCGCGAATCTCTACGGCTTCGCCCAGTTCGTCATGGCGTGGGTGCTGCTCGCGGCGTACATGCACGCGGCCCGTTCGTTCGACGACCGAGCTAAGGCCCTGGTCGAGCGCTTAACGGCGGAGCTCGCGAAATGACCCAGGCCACGCTCGTCATGTTCGCGATCTTCGTCGCGATGGCGCTGGTCATCACGTATTGGGCGGCCGGGCGCAGCACCTCCAGACGGGGTTTTTACACGGCGCATCGCGAGATCAGCGGAATTCAGAACGGCTGGGCAATCGCCGGGGACTACATGTCGGCGACGTCGTTTTTGGGCATCACCGGGCTCATCGCGTTCTACGGTTTCGACGGGTTCATGTATTCCATCGGTTGGCTCGTCGCTTACCTTACGGTCCTTTTGCTGCTCGCCGAACCTCTGCGCAATACCGGCCGATACACGGTCGCCGACGTCATCGCGTTTCGCTTGCGTGGGCGCGGCGTGCGCGCGATCGCCGCGTGCAACACCTTGATCATCACGATTTTTTACATGGTCGCGCAGATGGTCGGCGCCGGATCGCTCATCAACCTCTTGGTCCAGCGCATCAACGAGACATACGCGATCGTCGTGGTCGGACTCTTGATGATGATTTACGTGCTGTACGGCGGCATGCTTGCAACGACGTGGGTGCAGATCATCAAGGCGGGACTGTTGCTCGTCGCGTCGATCGCGCTGAGCGTGCTGGTCCTGGCGCACTTCCACTTCTCGCTTTTCGCTTTTCGCGACGCGGCCATGTCGGCAAACGCGGACGGACATATCGTCGACTTGCTGCGGACCGGACTCTTCTTTTCCGGTCCGCACGGTGCATTTGACGTCGTCTCGCTCGGCTTGGCGTTGGTGCTCGGAACGGCCGGCCTTCCACACGTCTTGATGCGATTCTTCACGGTTCCCACCGCCCGCTCAGCACGCATTTCCGTCGGTTGGGCGATGGGCCTCATCGGCGCGTTCTATCTCTTGACCACGATCATGGGCCTGGGTGCGGGAACGATCGTCGGTCAGCACGACATCGGCAAGCACCTGCGCGACACGCAAGCCATTCGCTACATCGTCTACCATCCGCGGCAGGCGGCTGCGCTCAACGCCGAGCTCGTGCGCAATCACGGCTACATCATCCCGCAAACCAACACCAACCTCGCGGCGCCGCTCCTGGCCGACAAACTGGGCGGCCCGCTGCTCACCGCGTTCGTCGCGGCCGTCGCATTTGCCACGATTCTCGCCGTCGTTGCGGGCCTCACCATTGCCGCCGCGTCCGCCTTCGCGCACGACATTTGGTACAGCCTCATTCGCAGAGAAGCGGGGTCGGAACGCGAGCACATCTTCGTTGCGCGCACGGCCGCACTCGTCGTCGGGTTCGCTTCGATTTTTCTCTCGGTCGGCTTGCGTACGTTCAACGTGGCGTTTCTCGTCGGGCTTGCGTTTGCGGTTGCGGCAAGCACCAACGCGCCCGCCTTGATTCTCTCGCTCACGTGGCGGCGCTTTTCGCGCGTGGGCGCGATGTGCGGTATGCTAGCCGGGCTGATTTCGTCGCTCGTGCTGGTTGCAATCGGCCCCGACATCATGGGCGCGCACGCGATCTTCCCGCTGCGCAATCCGGGCTTGGTGTCGATCCCAGTGGGCTTTATCGCCTCGATCCTCGGCACGCTGATCGCGCGCGACCCCGAATCCGAGGAAATGTTCAGTCAGCTGCAGGTTCGGGCGAACACCGGAATAGGGGCCGAAATCTAATCAGATATGCGTGGCGGAGTGGTCGGTGATTTGCATGCCGTAGGTGCCCATTCGCAGCGTGAAGCTCGCAACGTAGGTGCCCTTCGACGTCACGATCTGCGCGGTAACCGCGTAACTGCCGTCGCCATTGCGGCTGGTGCGTAAGTCGGCGACGTTGACGGTTACATTCGGATTGATAAATGACTCGGTCGGCAGTCCGCTGGCAAGATAGCCGGCTGCGGTAGCGGAGTCACCGCGCGCCAGCGAGCTGATATACGCGCGCACGATCGCCGACGCGTGGTCGCTGCTATTCGCACCGGTAATCAGCACCGGGGTCGGCCTCGCGGGAGCAGCGGACGCGACGAACGTCGGGGCGGCAAACGGTGTTTGCGTGGCGAGCACGACGCGCGTCGCTGCGGGCGTCGGCGTAAGGATCACGACCCTGGGCGTCGAGCGCGCGGCGGGCTTTGGATGGAGCGTCGCGAGAGGCGTGGGGCTCGGCGAGGGCGGAGGCGATGCGCTCGCGGACGCCGAGGGAGATGCCGGCGCGCTCGGCGACGGCAGGCTCGAATGCTTCGCTGACGGGCGCGCGCTCGGCGTTGGCCGCGGACTCGGCGAAGCCGTCGGCGCGAACGTGGCGGTCGCTCCGGGAAGCGGTGTGAAACTAGGGCGGGCGGTTGGCGCCTGCAACGAGCCTCCCGTGCCGAGGATTCTCGTGAGCAATCCGCCGAGCAACAAGCCACCCAAGATCACGAGAATCATGAGCGGGATGATGGGAAGTCCGCCGCGTTTAGGCGGTTCGGGTTCGAGCCTTCGACGGCGCGGATAATCGCTCAAGCGGTCGTGGCCACTACAGGGCGCCTGCTATACCGTCGACGAGGGGTCGCGGTAAGCCGGTCAGTTCGTCCGGATGCTCCTCGGCGAAATGCGTCATCGCCTCTTTGAGCAGACCCGGATTGACCCGCGCATAGTCCACCAGCGCGGCCACGGCATGCACGTCAGCACCTTCGAGCCGATCGACTGCAGCATTCGCGCCCTCGGCCGCATCTTCGGAGGACTCACCGCGGTCGCGAAATGCATCGAAAATCGACGCAACGAGTGCGTGCCGGGCGTCCGGCGGCATCGTGGCGACGCCGTCGCGCAGGACGTCCGCCAGAGCGGCGTCATCCATACGCGCAACATGCTTTTCGACAGCGTCGACCAGCGTCTGCGCCGGCACGTTCCCAAAGGGAGGCATCGGAGAGTACGGTACTCCCTCGCGGCAGGCGGCTCCTCGAAGATGCGCCAAAAGATACCGTCGTGATTCGCGTTCGCGTGCCACTCGATCTCCATGCCGTCACCGCAGCCGGTTCGGCCGCGTTTGCGCTCGCGACGCCGCTGCGAGTACGCGATCTCCTCGCACTTGCGGTACGCGAAACCATTGGAGCACGCGCCCCGCACGACAAATTTCAGCGCAGCATGGTCCGCACGCTTGCGGGACTTGCCGCCGGCGACTTCACCGTCGACATCGATGGGCGCCTTTTCGCCGACGGCGACGCGGTCGTCGTGTGCGAAGGTTCAGTCGCGGTGCGCTTCTTCATCGCCCGCGGCCGCCGCGCGGGTCTCGAGCTACAGCCGTAGATCCCTCACCTCGTCGACTGCGCGCGTCGCTCACGAGCTTGGCCGAGCGCACGTTCCGCTCGCTCATCCGTCACGCGCTGCTCTACTCGCTTACCGCCGGCGTGGTCATCGCGCTGGAAGCACTCGTGGTATTCACCTGGCGCGCGAATACGATCACTACGGCGACGGTTGCAAGCGTGATCATCGAGCCGTTCTTCGTAGCGATCGTCACCGCGTTCACCTACGCTGACGTTCGAGAGGACCTTTCAAAGGCACAGGTGTGGCTGCGCGTGCTCGAGCGGTCGTGGGCCGTGCTCGTGATCGGCCTCTTGGTCAACCTGGTCACGGCTCTGGGACTCGAATCGGTTGCGATCGCCGATCCGTTTCAAAAGCTGCTCGGCGCCGGGGTGATGATCGTCGCGATCTCGTTGATTTTCGCCGACGTGCACGCGACGGTGGTCGATGACGCCGAACCTTGGTGGCTCCTCGTACCGCGTTCGCTCGGAGCGAGCATGGCGCTCGCGTGGCAAGGGCTCACCATCGCGCGCGCGGTGATCGTCTTCGCGCTGCAAATGCTGGTGCCGTGGATACTAAGCTTCTACGTCCAAAGCCTACTCGCCGCACGCCACGTGCCGCAGGCGCCTTTCTGGGCGAGTGCCGTGTCGGTTCTGCTTCTCCTGGCGCCAGTGCAAGCATTCTGCACCTACGTGTATCTCGATGCCATCGGCTATGAATCAAAGCGCTCTTGCAGCCAATGATAGTCTAAAGGTAGGAGATGCAATTCCCCATTCGGGCCGCCGTCCTCGCTGCCGCGCTGATCCCTACCCTCTCGTTGCACGCGCTGGCCAATCAGCTCTACGGCGTCGCCGGAGAGGACACATATCGCATCGGCCGAGTCGTTAGCGAGACGCACATCATATATCGAGGTGTCGAACATCTCGAGATCACGACCGACAGCCAAGGGCGCCGCTACGTCGCCGAGGTCGTGTACACGCGCGTCGACGACGCCGGCAGAGCCTCGGTTCACGGAAAATTCGTTCAGGAGCTTCTTCGCGACGGCACGTTCGAGGATCGAAGCGACGAAGACCCCGACTTTCTCACCATTCTCAACCAACCGTTCGCCGTGCAGCTCGACGCAACCACGCTCCGGGATCTCGAGCGGCTCCGCGGGACGATCCCGTTCCAGGCGGCCTCGCCCCTGGGCGGTTCGCGCCTCTCCGGATATTTGCGTTCGGCGCCGGCGGGAAAGGTGGACGGGCACCCGGTAGCCGGCGTGCGCTTCCAGGCGGCAGGACCGATGACCGGAACGCTTCCCCAGCATCCCGACGCGCTGCTCTCGGGAAGCATGCACATGGACGGAAGCGCCTACTACGCGGTGAACGGTGCGCTTTTACTCGCGCTCGACGCGACCCTCACGATCGACGGAAAACTGCAAAGCGGAAGCGACAGCGTGCCCGTACGCATCATCTATCATCGGGTAATCCGCGAGATCGGCGCGGGAGCCGCCGCGCAAAATCAATAGGCACCCACGAGTTGTACTTCGAGCGGGTGCCTGAAGGGCATCTGAGAGAGGTGCGTGACCGGGGTGAACGCGAGATGATTCTGGTGACAATCGATGAGCATCTCGATGCCGCGTTTGACGCATCCGGTCTCTTCGATGTACTTCGAAAGCTTTTTGGTGAAGTAGGTGTGCGGATCGTGCAACACCTTCGCGTAGTACGGGTCGTCGGTGAGGCCGACCGCGCTAATGCCTTCTTTCGGAACGAGCCACACGAACCACGGATCCTGATTGCGACGGTAGCCGATGAGGACGAGCGGAATCGCTCGCGACGAATCGAGATTCGGCAGAAAACTGCACAGCGTGTACGCGTCGAATGAGATCTCCGTCGGTTCGATCGTCTGCTGCATGGGCGTTCCTCTCCCTCGTGTGCCGTAAAACAACAACCGCCGCGTCGCGAGGAGCGACCGGCGGTTGCGAAACTGGTGCGTGCGGCACGTCGTGTACCATGTCCAAAGGTTCACCTGCGACGGTCGGCGACCCTGGTAGGCGACCCTCAGGATTTTCCCGTGCATAGCGTGAAACCCGGGAGTGGCCGGGAGTGGTCAAGAGCCTCCGTATGAGCGTGCTAGCGCCACTCCCTTGGGGAGTCCACGTGCCATCTACGGCCCAGCAGACCAAACCGCCGTCCAGCCGGACCTCGGACAAGGCTGCACCTAGCGTCGAAACCTTCGATCGTATCGTCGATGACTATCAGCGCCGTCTGTACGGATTTGCCTTGCGCATGACGGGAAATCGCGAAGATGCGGAGGAGATCGTGCAGGACGCGTTCGTGCGCGCCTACCGTGCACTCGGCAAGATGTCCCTCGAACAACGCGCCGATCTGCGCCTCCAGCCGTGGCTCTACACCATTACGCTCAACGTTACGCGCAACCGTCTGCGCAGCAAGCGGCCGACCAGCGTCGCGCTCGATGCTCTTGCCGATCCCGACGCGCTGCTCCGTGAGTCGCACGACGGACCGCCGCAGCCCGAGACGATCGTCGAGCAGAACGCCGAAGTTGCACTCGTAGAGCGGGCATTGCTCCAGCTTCCGATGCACCTGCGTGCCGCGGCGACCTTGCGCTTTATCGAGGGTCGCAGCCACCCTGAAATCGCCGAAATTCTGCACCAGCCGATCGGCACGGTTAAATCGCACGTTCACCGGGCCGTGCGGATCTTACGTCGCATTCTCGGTCCGCAAATCGGACGCACCGCCCCCGAAGGAGACCCCTTACATGCGCTGTCGTGACGTCGAAGCACTCTGGGATGAGGTCCGCGACGATTGCGGCGAGTCGCTGAAGGAAGCGGTCGACATTCACCTGCGCGCTTGCCCCCATTGCCAAGAACTGTATGAAGAGTTCGAAGGCGTGGCGTTTTGTCTCTCGTGTCTTCCGCAACCCGAAGCATCGTGCGATCTCACCAAGCGTGTCGTCGAGCACATCGCGCAGATCAAGCATCGCGAACGCACGACGCCGGTCGTCCTGGCTTCGGCGCAAACGCCGATCGGCCGTCTCTACGTCGGCTTCAAAGAAGCGCGCATCGCGTATGTCGGCATCGACACCGGCGAAGACTTCGAAGAGGTGCGGGCGCGCGTCGAGAGCCGCCTGCGGCGCCCCGTGGTCGCCGGGGAGGCACCGCCTTGGTTGAACCGGACGCTCGAACAGTTCTTCCACACCTGGCGCATCGACGACAAGATCGTCGACATCGAGGACCTGACCCCATTCGAACAGGCCGCGCTCCGGGCGGCGGCCCAAATCCCGCCGGGTGAGGTGCGCTCCTATTCGTGGGTCGCCACGCAGATCGGGCGCCCGCGCGCCGCGCGCGCCGTCGGCCAGGTCATGGCCCGCAATCCGCTCGCGCTGCTCTTCCCCTGCCACCGCGTCGTCGACGCGCAGGGCGAACTCCACAACTACGGCTACGGGATCGAGATGAAGGCGCGCTTACTGAAGATGGAAGGCTACATCGCGCGAAAGCTGTAACCTATCGCGGTAGTGGCCAGACACATCCTCATCGCGGGGTTCGAGCCCTTTGCCGGTGACAAGATCAACCCCAGCGAGATGGTGGCGCGCAGCTTTGAAGGCGCGCTGCTTTCGGGACGCCCGGTCGCGTCTCGGGTTATCCCGGTCGAGACGCGCAATATCCGCGAGCGCTTCGAGCAAGCGCTGCTCGCCGACCAGCCCGATATCGTAATCCTGCTTTCGCAGCTCGGCGGCCGTACCGCGCTCTCGATCGAGCGCGTCGCCGTCAACGTGTTGGACTTTGAAACGCCCGACAACGTTGGGGTGATGCGCAAGGGCGACGTGGTCACGCGCGGCGGACCCGAAGCCCGGATCTCCAACCTCCCCTTCGAGCGAATCGTCGAGGCGTGGACGGCTGCGGGCGTTCCGGGTTACGTCTCCAACTCGGCCGGCACGTTTATCGGCAACCAGGCACTCTATGAGATGCTGGCGCTCACCGAAAATGCGGTGCCGCCGGCGATCGTCGGCTTAGTGCACCTGCCGTACCTTCCCGCGCAAGCCATCGCTGCGGGAAGCGATTCGAATCCGTCGATGTCGTTCGACCTGATGAAAAAAGGTATCGAGATCATGGCCGAGTCACTTGTGCCGTGGGTAGACGGGCGCACGCCCGAGTCCTCGAAGCCTCGCGTCGGCGCGAAGCCGTCGACCTGGATCCCTCGCGGTGTAAAGGAAGTAGAGCGCTGAGCGACCCTCGTATTGCGGCGATCCCCGACGTCCACGGTCACGCGAAGGGCGAGCATCGCTCCTTTGCCGAGGAGCGGCCGATTGCGTACTCGCCCCGGATGCTGTTCTTGTGGTTCTACCATGCCTGCCGGCGGAATTCGCCGCGCTTCCTCATGGTGTCGGACCACATCAACTACTTGACGTTCGAAGATCCCGGCGCCGTCCACACGGTGCGACGGGCGCTCAAGCTTGCCCACGCGGGCGACCTGTACGGCGCGGCTGAAACGGCCGGCGTTGACGTGACCCATGCCGCCGTGGTCGGCGAAAGCTTGCGACGAGGTATGCGCTTCTCGATCGGCGCCGAGGTCGACAACGACCCGCGTGCAAGACCGGACGCGCAGAACATCGTCGACGCGATGAGGCCGGACGGAATTATCCGCTCGGTCCATTTCCTGCCCATCGACCATCCGGAGAAGGGGGCTGACTACATGTGGCCCTACGACAATCCGGAGTTTGCGCATCTCTTCGATCATGTCGGCGTCGAACGAACGTGGGAGCTCTACACCGCTCGGCTCTTCGAGGACATCGAGAAGCTTCCGGGGCACGTCGTCGGGCACTTCTATCGCCCGACGATTTTCGGACATTGGCCCGATGAGAAGCAGCTCGAAAAATACGAAGATCAGCTCCTCGATCTGGCGCACGCGCGTGGGATGGCGATCGAGATCAACACCCGCCAACTCTACCGTTCCGAAAACGAGGAACAGCGCGCGAAGTACGTCGCGGCCAACAAGCGGCTGATGCGAAAAGCCGCTGCTCGCGGCGTCGGCATCGCCATCGGCTCGGACGCGCACAGTCCCAAGGATCAGGGCGGCGGATTCGACGCGGTGCTCGCGATGCTGGACGAATGCGGGATCAACGAGATCGTCTTCCCGGTCGCCGGGCGCTTGGCGCGCGTCGTTCTCCGCGCAACGCGCGAACATCTCGAAGCGCACGCACAGCGCTCGCCCGAGCCGGTGCAACCCGGCAGCAGCATCAGCGGCTTTAGCCGCGCGGAGCTCGGCCTTCCCGATCAGCCCGAGCTGCAGCCGCGCACCTCCCGTGAGAGCGCCAAAGCCCTGCGCGACGCAGGTCCGAAGAAGCGCGCGAGCAGCCCCGAGCGCACGACGAAAAAGCCCGCGGCAGAGGCATCGCCCAAATCGAGCTCCAAGCGCAGCGCCGAATCTTCGGCGTCGTCGGCCAAGAGCAAAGAGACCAAGAGCGTCGCCAAGGCTCCGGCAAAAAAGCTCGCGCCGGCGAAGAAGACCCCGGCGATCAAGAAGAGCCCGCCGATCAAGAAAGCGGCTCCCGTGAAAAAGACCGCAGCGGTCAAGAAAGTTGCGCCTTTGAAGAAGGCGGCGGCCAAGAAAGCCGTTCCGGCAAAAAAGGCCGCACCGCTCAAAAAGGCCGCCGCAAAAAAGATCGCCCCCGCCAAAAAAGCCGCACCGGCGGCCAAAAAGAGCGTGGCAAAAAAGAGCGCGCCGGCCAAGAAGCTCGCGCCGGTCAAAAAAGTCGCCCCGGCAAAGAAGCCGGCCGCTAAGCGCACCGCAAAAAAGGCTGCGAAGCCAGCTTCGAAACCGTCGAAGGGAACGACCAAGAAGAAAACCGTGAAACGCCGTTAGGCGACGAGGTACGCAGGCATGGACATCGAGCGGCAACGCAACATCGCTTTTGTGGGCCCGCATCACGCGGGCAAAACCACGCTGGTCGAGGCCGTGCTTGCACAAGGAGGCGCGATCGGGCGCCGGGGCTCCATCGCCGACGGGACGACCGTCACCGATCACGAGCCCGAAGACATCGCGCACGCGCAGTCAACGACGGTAGGCTTCGCTCACTGCTCGAGCGGAAACGTCGACGTCACCATCCTCGACGCGCCGGGCTTCATCGATTTTTTCGAAGAGACGAAGCTCGCGCTTTGCGGTGCCGACGGCGCCGTGGTCGTGGTCGAGGCCGATCCCGCGCGTGTCGTCCAGACGAAGGCGCTGATCGATTTTCTCGAGTCCCGCACGATGCCGCACTGCTTCGTGATCAATAAGCTCGATCGCCCCGGCGCTGATTTCGACGGGACCCTCGCGGCGCTGCAGAGCCTCTACGGCCGCCACGTCGTGGCCGAGCAGTGGCCGATCTTTTCGCGGACGACTGCCTCGGAGAAGTCGAGTGGATTTTCGGGCTACGTCGATCTCGCCGACATGAAGGCGTTCACGTACGCGGGCGACGACGAGCGAGAAGCGGCGCTGCCGGGCGACATTCTCGAGCGCGTGCGGGCGGCGCACGGCGAACTGCTTGAAGCGATGGCCGACTTCGATGACCATTTGATGGAAGAGTTGCTCGAAGGCGTCGAGCCGCCGCTCGACGAGGTGGAACGCGATCTGTGCAGCGAGTGCTCGCACGACCAGATCGTTCCCGTGCTGGTTGCCTCCGGAGCGACCGGCGCCGGCGTGTGTGCGCTCGCGCGCGCGATCGAGCGCTGGTTCCCCTCGCCCGCCCAGGCCCCCATGCTCGACGCCGAAGGGCGCCCGATTCCGGCCGACCCGGCGGCTGCGGTCATCGCGCACGTCATCAAGACCGTGATGCATCCGCAATCCGGCAAACTCTCGATCGTTCGCGTGCTTTCGGGCACGCTCAAATCGGATGCGACGCTCACCGACATCTCGCAAGGCGATGAGAAAGTGCGGTCGGGCGGCCTCTACCGGCTCCAGGGAAAAAAACAAGAGGCCATCGGTGAGGCCGGACCGGGATCGATCGTCGGAATCGCGCGTTTGGAGCCGGTCAAGACCGGCGACGTACTTTCGAGTAACGGGCACAAGGTGTTGCTCCCGCGTGTTTCGATGTCCGAGCCATGCTTTGCGATCGCGATCAAGCCGAAGGAGCGCATCGACGAAGCCAAGATCTTCCAAATGCTCGCGCGTATCGTGGACGAAGATCCGTCCTTGTGCCTGACCCGCGCGGACATTACGGGCGAGCTGTTGCTGCTGGGGAGCGGCGAGCAGCACGTGGCGATCGCCGTCGAGCGTCTAGCGCGCAAATACAAGGTCGAAATCGAGACCACGGCGCCGCAGATCCCGTATCAGGAGACGATCGCGGCCGGGACGGAGATTCACTCGCGCTATAAACACCAGACCGGCGGTCACGGGCAGTTCGGCGACGTGTGGCTGCGCTTCGAGCCGCGCGAACGTGGTTCGGGCGTGACCTTTGAGGCCCAGATCGTCGGTGGTGTCGTGCCGCGCCAATTCATCCCCGCGGTAGAAAAAGGCGCGCGCGAGGCGCTCGCCCAGGGGCCCAGCGGCTATCCGGTCACCGATATCCACGTCACGCTTTTCGACGGTTCGTATCACGACGTCGATTCGAGCGAGCAGTCTTTCAAGACCGCGGCCGCCATGGGCGTGCGCGAGGCACTGCCCAAATGCCATCCGACGGTGCTCGAACCGATCTCGCGCGTGAACGTAACAGTGCCGACGCAATACACCTCGACCGTGATCCAGCAGCTGACCGGAAAGCGCGGGCAGATCCTCGGAATGAACCCCGCCGACCAGGCGGGCTACGACGTGGTCGAAGCCGACGTCCCGCAGGTCGAGCTCTCGCGGTATATCACCGAATTACGCACGGGCACGCAGGGGCTCGGGACGTTCCACTCGCGCCACGAGCGGTACGACCCCGTCCAGGGAAACAAGGTCGGCCCCAAGGCGACGGTCTAATAGAAGGCTTTCGCTGAATCCAGGGGAGGCTTTTTCGCTTCGTGAGACGTCTATTGGCCTTAGCGGTCCTCGCCGGGCTCCTTGCCGGCTGTTCGAAAGTCGCGAGCGAGCGCGACGGCGAGCACTCCTGGACCCAGCCCGGTGTTCTGCGCGTCGCGATTCAAGAAGAGCCCAAGAACCTGGACCCGCTTTTAACCTCGAACACCGAAGACGTCTTCATCGACCGGTTCATGTTTTTGCCCTTGATCCAACCCGACGCGAAGGGCGTGCAGCAGCCCCTGCTCGCGACCGAGGTTCCCAGCACCACCAACGGCGGCATCAGCGCCGACGGGCTCACGATCACGTATCACTTGCGCAAGGACGTGAAATGGAGCGATGGCGTCCCCTTCACGAGCAAAGACGTAAAGTGGACCTGGGAAGCGATCATGAATCCCAACAACAACATCATCTCGCGCCATGGCTATGACGAGATCAAGTCGATCGACACCCCCGATGCGTGGACGGCGATCGTTCATCTCAAAGAGAAGTTCTCACCCTTCGTCAACACGTTTTTCACCGATAGCGACCAGCCGTACGGTGTAGCTCCGGAGCACGTGCTGGCCAAGTATCCCAACGTCAACCAGATTCCGTTCAACAGCGAGCCGACCGTGTCCGACGGGCCGTTCCGCTTTGCGGAGTGGGTCCACAACGATCACATCTCGCTGGTAGCAAACGACAATTTTTTCCTGGGCAAGCCCGGGCTCAAACGCATCGAGATCAAGATGATCCCGGATGAGAACACGTCGGTCGAGTTACTCAAAACGCACGCAATCGACTGGATCTACCAGGGGTCGATTCATCTGTATCCCCAGGTCAAGGACATCGCGGACACCTCGATCGTCTGGATGCGCGTCAACGGCTATTACGATGCCCAAATCAACACGTCCGGCCCGCAGCTCAGCGACGTGCGCGTCCGTCAGGCGATTGCCTATGCCATGGACAAGCAGCAGCTGGTGAATACGACGATGTACGGCCAAGAAACGATCGCGAGCGAAGACATTCCCGATTGGATGTGGGCGTTCGATCCGAGCGTGCGCTCGTATCCACACGATCTCGCGAAGGCCCACGCGCTCCTCGCGCAAGCAGGCTATACGATGGGCCCGAACGGCATCTACCAAAAGGGAGGGGAGCCACTCTCGCTGTTGCTCGTTACGGAGAACTCGAATACGACCTACAAGCAGCTCGCAATCGAGATTCAAGAGCAGCTCCATCGCGCCGGAATCCAGGCGCAGATCAAGCTCTTCCCCGGCGCACAGCTCTACGCGCCCGCCGGCGAGGGTGGGATCCTCCAGGGGGGCCACTTCGATATCGTGGTCGACGGGTGGTACGCGGGCATCGATCCCGACGATTCCGCCCAATTCATGTGCAAGAACGTGCCGCCCGGCGGGTACAACTACCCCCGATATTGTAGTCCTGAGATGGACGCGGCCCAAACGATGGCGCTCACGCACTACGATCAAGCCACGCGCAAAGTGGCCTACGCGAAGACGCAGGCGCTGCTCGCGCGCGACGTTCCAGAGATCTTCATCAATTGGCTACGGCAGATGGAACCGATCAGCGTCGACTTCAAAGGTCTCGATCCCAACCCGGTCGTTGAGAACTGGAATGCGTGGCAATGGAGCATCTAGGCTTCCCCCATCAACCCGTGAGCCAAATGCCGGAGCTGATCTGGCTGCGCAAGATGATCGTGGAGCGCGCGCTCACACGCGGCGATTACGTGCTCTCGGGCGGCGTTCGCAGCGACTACTACATCGACAAATTTCGCCTCTTCTCCGATCCGCAGGTGTTGCGGCGCATCGCGCGCCTGTTCGTTCCGCTCATCACGGAAGTCAACCCCGACCTCATCGCCGGAACCGAGCTTGGTGGCGTCGTGATCTCGACCGCCGTGTCCCAGATGTCCGGCCTTCCGCTCATCGCGGTGCGTAAATCGCCCAAGGGTTACGGCGCGTTCGCCGATGAGTACGTCGAGGGGCCGTATGCGCCTGGTCAGCACGTGCTCCTGCTCGAAGACGTCGTGACCTCGGGCCGCGAATTGCTTGCGGCCAAAGCGCGTCTCGAGGAACTGGGGCTACGGGTCACGCCATGCGCGGTGGTGAGCCGCGGGCTCGCGCCCGTGCGCGCGCTCATTCAGTTCTCGCTGCCCCGCGGCGAAGCCAAAACCGAAAACTAGTTGTCATCCCGAGCGTAGCTGCGAAGCAGCGAAGTCGAGGGACCGCTCCGGCTCGTTGGTTCGGTTCGCTTTCGAACGAAGGCTCGAAGTTTTGCGCCATTCGCAGGATGCGAACTTCATTTTTCAGTGGCGCAAAACTCGCGCAGCAGGAGCATCACAGGAGGTGATGCGACGAGCGTCTTCGAGAGGAAGCAACCGAAGCGACGAGCCGGAGCGGTCCCTCGACTTCGCTCACTACGTTCGCGACGCTCGGGATGACAACGCTAGATCGTAAGTTCGGTGCCGTCGTCTGCGATGGCGCAAGGCCCGTGATAGACGCTACGGGCGGCGTCTTCGAGCTCACCCGGAGCAAATTCCGTGCCGTAGTGCGTGAGCACGAGCCGGCGCGCGCCGGCGCGCTGCGCCATCTCGCCCGCTTCAACCGCGGAGAGATGGCCCCGCATCGGACCCGTCTCCACCGCAAGCCCGAGGGCCGCTTCGCACAGAAAGATGCTGCAGCCGCGCGCGAGATTTTCGACGCGCTCGCACGGCGCCGTGTCGCTCGAGTAACACACGCTTGCCCCGTCCCGCTCGACCCGGACCGCGTAGGCGTCGATGTAGTGAATCGTTTTCGCGAAGGTGATCGTGAGACGTCCGATCTCCAGCGCCCCACTCGGATCGTACTCGTGAATTTCGAAGACCTCATCGAGAAAATCGTTCGGTCCCTCGCTCGAGAACGTGGCCGCAAAAGCTCGAAGCTGGCCCTCGCCACCCGGAGGCAGCCACACCGGCATGCGATCGTCGCGCAACAGCGGACCATATTTCAAGCCGTAGCGCAGTGGAATCAAATCGAGAAAATGGTCGGCGTGCATATGCGTGATCACGATGCCGTCGAGATCGGGATAGTCCATCACGATGCGCAAATTCGCGAGCGCGCCCGTGCCCATGTCGAGCAACAAGTTGGTTCCGCGCGCTCGAATGAGATGGCAACTGCATGCGCGACCCGGGCGTGGAACCGATGCGCTTGAACCCACGACGCGGACCCGCATCGCGGCCGCCATTACGGTAGCGATGCGAGCACCTCATCAGCGTGATCGTCGACTTTGACCTTCGGCCAAACTTTGACGATAACGCCCTTTTCGTCGATCAGAAACGTTGCGCGGGCGACACCCATCGATTTCTTGCCGTACATATTTTTCTCGACGATGACACCGAAAGCGTCGCACAGCTTCGAATCGGTGTCCGAGAGCAACGTAAACGGGATGCCGTACTTGGCCCTGAACTTTTCGTGCGAGGCGGGCGTGTCGCGGCTGACGCCCACGATTCTCGCCCCCTTCTTCTGGAATTTGGGGTAGAGGTCGCGGAACTGCGAGGCTTCGTTGGTACAGCCCGGCGTGTCGTCTTTCGGATAGAAGTATAGGACCAGCGACCCGCCAAGCAAATCCGCCGTTTTGACCGGCTTGCCCGTCTCATCGGCGAGCGTAAGGTGCGGGAGCTTATCTCCTTCGGCCAGCATTGCCGTCCTTTCTCAATTCGGGTCGCTGAATTGATCGAGCGGAACCATGAATAACAAGCGGTCGCCCGGTCTAACGTCCTGATCAAACTTGTGTACCGGAACCGCAACCCCTTTGCCGGCGCCCACTTCGCGCCAAACGTAGAGCGGAACCCATCGCACTTTATATCCCGGCCGTTCCGGGGGCGCGGGCGGAGGCGCGTTTTCCGCCCCCTGAAAACGCTCGGCAAGTTGAAAAACGCGCGAGAACGTGTGGCCGGCGAAGATCGCAAAGCGCCCGCGCGTACTCTCGAAGCGAGCCAGTCCGGCGATCGTCGGGGCGGTCAACTCCGTGGTCGAAAACGAGGCGATGCTGAAATGCCGCTTGATCGAAGCTCCGAATGCCAAGTCATCGATCCGGAGGACCACGTGCATGTCGGATCGCGCATGTTCCCGCGTCCGCGTGCGCGCACCAAGCGCGACCTCGAGATTCGCGGTATCACTATTGGTAACACCCACGAGCGCCTTGGCGCGCTCCGGCGAGCAGTAGGCGATCGTTTCGTCGTTGGTCGCGTCGCCGGTGAGAAGGTCGATTTTGCGATCGCGCGCCAGCTCGATCAGAATCGCGTCGGGGTTGCGCTCGACCACGACGACGTCCTCGCCGAGCTCGCGCAAGTAATCGATGACCAGCGAACCGACGTTCCCCGCACCACACACGATCACGTGACCGGCGCGGTGAATGCGCCGCAATCCCCGCGTGCGGCGCAACGTTGCCGCGTTGAGCGCCGAGGTGACGGTCGCCGTGAAGACCGCGAAGATCGTTACTCCGACCAGCATGGTCGCCATCGCGACAAGTAACGAAAGCGCTTGTGCCGGGGCAATATTCTGGGTCGTACAGTTCGCACAGGGCGTGATGTCGCCATACCCTACCGTCGTCATGGTCGTCATGACGAAATACAGTGCGACAATCGGATTGATGCGCAGAGCGAGCGCAAAGTAGATCGAGAAGATCAGGTACATCACGAGGGCCAAGCCGAAAACCGTTCGCAAAATCGGCTCGGTCCGCTTGAGGGATGTGCGAACGTCGCGGATCCCCGCGTTCATTCGCGCACGCCAGGGCGTTTCTCGCTTGCGTTCACCTTGCGGCCAGGAACGCTTGATGTTTGCAATCGGCCCGAAAACGCACACCCGCGCGTCTTCCGGGATCGGCGCCGCGAGCGTATCGTCGTCCGCGTGATCCTCCTCACCATGGCAGAGGTACGGCGGATGCCCGTCGATCGCCACGATGCGTGCCCGCAGATGCGCCTCCGCCGCGATGACATCGAGCCCGTCGATCCCGAATTGTGCCGCATCGCGTTCGCAAAAGCCAAACAATCCCGCCATCGAGTGAGTGTCCTCTTGCGAGCCCTGGTGCTGATCGTGGCGATGCACGGCTTTGGCGAC
>DATKPZ010000255.1:0-2003 GCA_035523815.1 Alphaproteobacteria bacterium | reverse complement strand
GTTATTTGGGATCAGCGCCGTAAAGATGACTGAAGGCACTGGAGCCATTTCGGGAACGCTTCCGTTCGGTGGCGTCTCCGTGGCGATTGTGTACAAGAACGATGTGGGCCAACGTGGTGGGACTATCTCACCCGACGGTTTCTATCAGATGCCTGCCGTCGTCGACGGCCGCTCATACTACGCCGCGGATGTACCTTCCGGGGCTGTGGCAACGGTACGGCTCTACGACAGCAGCGGCACGCGCTGGATCGATGTTGCAACCTTTACGGTGGAGTATAAATCGAGTGTGCGTCGATATGTCGAGCGCGATATTAGCCTGGGCGATGTCGAGAGTGGGACGCTCGGCGGATCGTAGTTTGAGCGTCAGCTAGGGGCGGCCCATCACGATGTCGGAGAACGGCTGGGCGAGCAGATGCGCCGCATCCGTCGAAACGAGTTTGCGGCGCCGGTCGTCGATGCGCGAGAAGGTGAAGCCCGCTTGGCGCAACTCCTCGAGTTGCTTGGCCGGATCCATGCCGGCCTCGCGCATGAACGCCGGAGCGAATTCCATCATCACCGTCACGCGATAGTTCGGATCGCCGAAGATGCGCCGCCCGCCGGCCATGATGTCGGTCTCCGCTCCCTCCGCGTCGATTTTCAGAAAGTCGATCTTGCGATCGTAGGTCGCAAGGAACGCATCGAGCGTAGTCGCCTGCACGGGGATCGTTTCGCGCTCGCTCTCCGTAAGCTCGGGAATCTGCTGCAGTCCGGCAACCAGCGTGCCGCCGCCGCGATGTCGCGTCGTGGCGCGAAACTCGAGCATCCCAATCTCTTTGCTCACGGCGTGCTCGTCGATCGTGCCGATGCGCGAGAAGCCGTTGAGCTCGAGATTGTCGCGCGCAATCTGGGCCAGCACCGGATCGCACTCGAAGGCGTACACCGATCCGGAGGGGCCGGCGCGATGACACATCAGTAGCGTAAAGAGTCCGACGTTGGCGCCGATTTCCACGACGTTCATGCCGGGCGAGACCAAACGCCGCAGCGCCGCATCGGTGTGCTCTTCGTAGACGCCCTCGAGAATCAGGTGCGGGGCGATCGAGACGTCGCGCGAGTCCACGAACATCTTGTAGTTGTTTTTGGTCCAGAGCAACACGCGATTGTTGCCGACATAGACCGCCGAGCGCTTCATAGCGTATGCACCATCTGATACTGGCGTTCGACGACGCGCCACCCTCCGCCCCGCAAGGCGTCGGAGAGCGGCGAGTCAGCCGGTTCGTTGTTGAGGGTCACGTCGTGCGGGACGCGGTCGTCGAGGGCATCCACGAGTTCCCGGGCGCGCGTCGCATCGTGTGCTCCCGCGTCGAGCACCTGCGCAAATTCCTCGTCGATGCGCACGAATGCGTATGCGCCGGGCAGCGTGAGCAGCGCGAGCGCGCCCGCGCGCGCCACGCTGCGCGGTTCTCGCTGCCAGCACGCGGACGGAAGTTGTACGACCGCGCGCACGGCGGGCTCGGGGTAGCGGCGCGCCGGCAGCGATCGAGCCGGACCGCTCCGGTCGCGCGCCCAGACGAGCAGTTCGCCCCCTCGCCTGAAACCGAAGCTCTCGCACAACGCGATCGGCGCCGCATTTCGCTGGTTCACCTCGAGTTCGATCGAGCGCACGCCTTGCGCGTGTACCGCCGCCATGGCCTCGACCATCATCTTCGCCGCGATGCCCCGGCGCCGGCACTGCGGGTCGACCCCGATGAGTCCGAACCATGCGCGCGTGCCGCGCACGCCGAACGCCAGCGCTGCGAGCATAGTCGAGCCCTCCCGCACGACGATCGCCTGATCGAGATTGACGTCGTTGCGGTGGACGAAATCTGCGTACGTGCGTGTCGTAAAGATGTCATACGCTCCGAACGCGCCGCCGCGAAAGAAGGCGTTGAAATCGGACGCGCTGGGACGGACGCTCACCGCAGTCCGGGAAAGTCGAGCGCGGCGAGCGCTGCGTAGGTGACGATGCCGACCGCGGTCGAGAGGTT